>JAEXXR010000514.1 GCA_023405705.1 Actinomycetes bacterium | reverse complement strand
CTCGCCTGCCGGGCCCCGAGCCGGGGCCCGCGACCGACCGCCGGTCAGCCGGCCGCCGCGCGCAGCCTCGCGCGGTCGGCTCTGCGGATCACGAGCTTCAGGCCCGACCAGGTCTGGTCGATCGCGCAGACCTTCACGTCGACCACGCCGGCCGCCAGGCCGAGGTCGCGGACGACGTCCTCGGTCACGTCGGTCGGCACTCTGGATGCCTTCTTCGGCCACGCGATCCACAGCGCCCCGTCGGGGTCGAGCGCGCCGATCAGCGCCGGCAGCCGCCGCTCCAGCCGCGCCCGCTCGAGGAAGAACGCGACGACGAGGTCGAGCGGCCCGCGCGCGCTCGTGCGCACCCTCCCCACCCCGTCCGGCAGCTCCCCCAGCGCATCGGCGAACTCCGGCGGCGCGTCGAGGAACGCGACCCGCTGCCCACCTCTCAGCCCCAGCTTCTTCGGCAGCGGCGTCCCGCTGTAGCCGGCGGCGCTCATTCCAGCCGCGTTCGCAGCGACTCGGCGTTGAAGCGCTCGATCTCCTCCAACGTGTTGAGGCCGCGGAGGTGGGCGTGGGTGACCTCGGCCTGGGTGGGCTGGTCGGCGGCTGCGGGCCAGGTCGCGGGGTCCCACAGCCCCGAGCGGACGAACGCCTTCTGGCAGTGGGCGAAGACCTCGGCGGCCTCGACGACGAGCGCGCTCCGCGGCGGCTTGCCGACCGGCGTCAGGCGCTCCAGCACGTCAGGGCGGGCGGTGACGCGCGCGGGGCCGTTGACGCGCAGCGTCTGGCCGCGGCCGGGGATCACGAACAGCAGGCCGGCGTGGCCGGTGGCGATCACGTTGCGGAGCGTGTCGAGGCGTCTGTTGCCGGTCGCGTCGGGGACGGCGACGTGGCGGTCGTCGAGCACCGTCACGAAGCCGGGCGGGCCGCCGCGCGGGCTGACGTCGGCGCGGCCGTCGGCGTCGTGGCTGGCGACGAAGACGAACGGCGCCAGGGCGATCAGCCGCCGCGCCATCGCGTCGACCCCCTCGATCTGCTTCCGTCTCGCCCGCTCCCCCGGCTGCTCGTACAGCTCGCGCAGCTCCGCCTCGCTCGCGAGCGCGCCGGCGAAGAGGTCCTCGGCAGCGCCGTCGGCTCGCAGCCGGCCGGCCCCGGTCTCGCCCTCCGCGCTCCCCTCGCCGCCGACCGCCGCGCCGCCGAGCGGTCCGCCGTCGACGGCCCCGCTCACGAGACCGCCCCGAGCCAGGCCGCCACGTCGGCGGCGTTGCGGTCGGGCGGGAAGACCGGGTAGAAGACTCTCTCGATCGCGCCGCCGCGGACGATCAGCGTGATCCGCTTGTAGACCGTCAGGTCGGCGGCGTCGAAGGTCGGCAGTCTGAGCGCCCGCGCCAGCTTCAGCTCCGGGTCGGCGAGCAGCGGGAACGGCATGTGCTCGCGCTCGGCGAACTCCCGCTGGTGCTCGATCGGCTGCGCGCTGAGGCCGACGACGTCGGCGCCGAGCACGGTCAGCTCGGCGCGGTGGTCGCGGAAGGAGCAGTTCTGCGGCGTGCAGCCGCGCGCGCCCGGGATGTCGTCCCACCCCTCCGGGAGCACCTCGCCGGGCACGCCGGTGCGCGGGTAGACGTACAGCACGAGCGTGAACGCCTCGGCGGCGAGCTCGGCCAGGTCGAGCGTCCCGCCCTGCGTCGAGGGGAAGGCGAGGCCCTCCGGCAGCTCCATCCCGAGCAGGTGGTCCGCGGCGCCGTCGTCGGCCGGGACCGGCAGGTTCGGCGGCAGACGGCGAAAGTCGTGCACGTCGGACATCCGCACAGTCTGCCAGCTCGTGGAGCGTCGGTTTTCGGTTGACCGGCGATCGATGGTCTTCAGCGGACCGCGCGCGCCGCCAGCTCGGCGATCACGCGGGAGAGCTGGCCGCCCTGCCAGGCGAGCGGCGATCTGCCCTCCTCCTCCACGCGCAGCTGCGCGCCTGGGATCGCGGCCGCGTACGCCTCGCCGATCGCGAGCGGGTGGCCGGGGTCGGCCTCGTCGCGGCTGGCGACGACGACCGCCGGGATCCCCTCCAGCTCGGCGAGGTCGTGGAGCGTGTCGAACGGCCGCGAGCGCGGGACGGCGTGGAGCGCGTCGGCGACGGCGTCGAGGTGGTCGTGCTGGGCGAGCCGCTGGCGCAGGACGGTGCGGACCGTCTCCCGCCACGCCTCCGGCATCCGCTCGACCCTGTTGGCCTCGACGAAGCCCTCGATCCCGCGCTCGCGCAGGCCGGTCGAGAGCGCGTCCCAGGTGTCGAGCCGCTTCGGGTCGTCCTGCGTGACCGGGTCGTAGGCGGGCGTGACGACGACGACGCCGGCGACCCGCTCCGGCGCGTCGAGCGCGAAGCGCAGCAGCGTGTGCGCTCCCATCGACGCGCCCGCGAGCACCGCGCGCTCGATCCCGGCCGCGTCGAGCACCGCCGCGAGGTCGGCGGCGAGCAGCTCGTAGCCGTACGCCTCGGGCGACGGCGCCGGGCTCGATCTGCCGTGGCCGCGCGCGTCGTAGGCGAGCACGCGGTGGCCGTCGCGGGCCAGCGTTCTCGACCCCATCACGACGTAGCGGCGGGTCGCCGTCAGCCCGTGCAGCAGGACGATCGGCGTGCCGTCCCCCTCGTTCTCGTCCGTCCCCGCGAGGGTCACCCCGTCGCGCTCGACCGTCAGCTCGCTCATGGCCGCAGGTGATAGCCGATCGCGGCGCGCGGCAGTCGCCCGGCCGCGGCGCGCGCAGCGGCCGCCGCCCGGCGCGACCCGCTCGCTACCCTCAGGAAATGGTCTTCGACGTCACCGAGCAGGACTTCCAGAGAGAGGTCCTCGACCGCTCCCACCAGATCCCCGTCGTCGTCGACTTCTGGGCCGAGTGGTGCGCCCCGTGCCGCCAGCTCGGACCGGTGCTGGAGAGAGCGGTGAACGCACGCGCCGGGAAGGTCGCGCTCGCGAAGATCGACACCGACGCCAACCCCGGCATCTCGCAGGCCTTCCAGATCCAGGGGATCCCGGCCGTGAAGGCGTTCAGAGACGGCCAGGTCGTCTCCGAGTTCGTCGGCGCGCAGCCGCCGGCGGCCGTCGAGCGGTTCCTCGACGGGCTCGTCCCCTCCGAGGTCGACGGGCTGGTCGCCGCCGGCGACGAGGCCTCCCTGCAGCGCGCGCTGGAGCTGGAGCCCAACCGCGCCGACGCGCTCGTGCCGCTCGCGCGGATCCTCCACGGCCGCGGCGAGGACGAGGCCGCGCTGGAGCTGCTGAAGCGCGCCCCCGGCAGCTTCCCCGCCGAGGGCCTCGCCGCCCGCATCGGGCTGGAGCGCGCC
>JAEXXR010000501.1 GCA_023405705.1 Actinomycetes bacterium | reverse complement strand
GCCGGGTGGCGGCCCGGCGGCGACGAACTGCGCCTGCGGCGCCTGCGCGCGCAGCCGGTTGTCGAGCTGCCCGTACAGCTCGCCGCGCATCACGACGTAGACGAGCGCGGAGGCCCCGACGATCGCGGCGGCGACCGCCGCCGCGACGAGCACGACGACCCGCCGCCGGAAGCTCACGGCCGCGCCTGCCGCAGCACGTAGCCGACGCCCCGCACGGTGTGCAGCAGCCGCGGCGCCCCGGCCGCCTCGGTCTTGCGCCGCAGGTAGCCGACGTAGACGTCGATCGAGTTCGAGGTCGGCCCGAAGTCGTAGCCCCACACCCGCTCGACGATCAGCGCCCGCGTCAGCACCTGACGGGGGTTGCGCATGAACAGCTCCAGCAGCGCGAACTCGGTCCGCGTCAGGTCGAGCGCGCGGCCGTCGCGGCGGACCTCGTAGGCGGCCGGGTCGAGCTCGAGGTCGTCGAAGCGCAGCAGCTCGTCGTCGGCCGCCCAGCCGGTGCGGCGCAGCAGCGCGTGCAGGCGCGCGAGCAGCTCGGGCAGCGCGAACGGCTTGGCGAGGTAGTCGTCGGCGCCGGCCTCCAGCCCCGCGACGCGGTCGTCGACCTCGTCGCGCGCGGTCAGCATCAGCACCGGCGTGCGATCGCCCGCGCCGCGCATCCGCCGGCAGACCTCGATCCCGTCCAGCTCGGGCATCAGCACGTCGAGCAGGACGACGTCGGGCCGCGTCAGCGGCAGCTGCCGGATCGCCTCGCGCCCGTCGGGCACCAGCTCCACCTCGAAGCCGCCGAGCCGCAGCGCCAGCTCCAGCGCCTCCCGCAACGCCGGCTCGTCGTCGACGACCATCACCTTCATCGCGCGCCGATCGTAGGCGCCGAAGATGAAGGGACGGTGAACGCGCCGCGGCGCTCCTCACGGCCGCCGCGCCGCGACCTCCTCGACCCGCGCCACCCGCCGCAGCCACCGCGCCGCCACCGGATCGATCCACGCAGCGACGCTCTGCATCGTCGTGAACACCTGCCCGACGTCGTGGTCGAGCAGCGAATCGTGGTGCGCGATGCGGTTGCGCACGACGTGTATCTCGCGCATCGCTGCGCCGCATTCCTCGCGCGTGCCGTTCGTATGTGGGAAGGAGCGATGCAAGGCCGTCTGCCAGAGCGGGTCGTACCGGCGCCCGAACAGCGAAGCCCAGAAGCCGAACGGCAGCATCGCCACCACGCCGCTGCGCGTCGGCTCGCGCCGCCCGAGCCGTTCGACCGCGACGACGACCTGCTTGACGGCGATCGGCTGCAGAACCGCGAGGTCGAACAGCCATGTCTGGTGAAGCGGAGCCTGCGGCTGACCTGCTCCGAGGATCCGGTCGATCGCATTGCGGAGGAGCACTTCGAACACGCGGATCGCGGCGAAAAGCGCGCTGCTCATGTCCGCGTGCCACTCGTACAGGGCGACGGCCCGCTCGTGGTCGTGCGCCACGGACGACAGGAACGCACCGAATCGGGGCTCGGACAGCCAGATGCTGGCTTGAAGCGGGTCCATAGGTCTGTAAACTAAGGGGACACGTCCCGGTCCCGTCTATGGCTCTGTTCCAAGAGTTACGCGGTCGGGACGATGTCGTTAAGGACCGCGCGCGCATCTGCGCAGAGACGCCGTCGCGGCTACCCCAGCGGCTCGCGCACGAAGACGATCTGGGCGGGGTTGACGGCGACGCGCTGGCCGCCGCGCTCGAGCGTCACCTCGACGAGGCCGGCGGCGGTCGCGACGGGGGAGCGGAGGCGCTCCATGATCTCGTCGTAGGACTCGGTCACCATCAGCTTCACGCCGTCGCCGGCGTTGATGGCCGTCGTCTGGATCACTGCCGGCATCGCGGGTCCTCCTGGTGCGAAGTGGCGACGCCACCGGCACGGCAGGGAGCCTGCGGAACCGAGGCGTCGTTCGGTTTTCTGGACGCGGGCCGCTATCGTGGCCGGCTCCGATGGCCGTCCCTCCGACACGTCCCGCGTTGCGCAGACGCTACGACGCCAAGCGCGAGGGCGTCGTCGAGGCCGCCGCCGCGCTGTTCGCGCAGCGCGGGTACCACGCGACCACGATGCAGGACCTGACCGAGGCGACCGGCCTCACCGCCGGCGGGCTCTACCACTACATCGGGTCCAAGGAGCAGCTGCTGCTCGCGATCTGCGACACGCTGATGGAGCCGCTGCTGGCCGAGGTCGACGCGCTCGACCTCGACGCGCTCGACCCCGCGGCGGCGTTGCGCGCGCTCGTCGGCGCGTGGGTGCGGCAGGTCGCGACCCACCGCGACCACATGGTCGTCTTCCTGCAGGAGCGGCACGTGATCGAGCGCGAGCCGCAGTGGAGACAGGTCGCCGCCAGCCGCAAGCGGTTCGAGCGGCTGCTCGACCGCACGCTCCAGCGCGTCGAGGAGGAGCACGCCGACGGCGGGCCGTTCGCCGACCGCCGCCTGACGACCTTCGCGCTGCTCGGCATGGTCAACCACCTGCCGCAGTGGTACCGCCCGCGCGGCCGGCTGACCGTCGAGCAGATCGCCGACGGCTTCTGCGACATGGTGCTCGGCGAGGCGCCCGCACGCTGACCGCTGCGCCGCCGCGCCTACCTCGCAGGTAGGTGTCGCGCCGCCGGCCCGGCGGTACGGTCAGCGGCATGGCGACGATCGACACCACCGGCGGGCAGCGGACCGGAGGCGCAGGGCCGCTGCTGCGCGACTGGCGCCGGCGGCGGCGCCTCAGCCAGCTCGACCTGGCGCTGGAGACCGGCGTCTCCGCGCGGCACGTGAGCTTCATCGAGACCGGCCGCTCGAAGCCGAGCGCCGAGATGGTGCTGCGGCTCGCCGAGCAGCTCGACGTGCCGCTGCGCGAGCGCAACCGGCTGCTGCTCGCCGCCGGCTACGCGCCCGCGTTCGAGGAGCGCGGCCTCGACGACCCCGAGATGGCGCCGGTCCACGACGCGATCCAGCGCGTGCTCGACGGCCACGACCCCTATCCGGCGATCGTCGTCGACCGCGGCTGGAACCTCGTCGCCGGCAACCACGCCGTCTCGCTGCTGACCGACGGCGTCGACCCGCAGCTGCTGCGACCGGCGGCGAACGCGATGCGGCTCGCGCTCCACCCCGGCGGCCTCGCGCCGCGGATCGCGAACTTCGCCGAGTGGCGCGGCCACCTGCTGGAGCGGCTGGCGCGGCAGATCGCGGTCACCGCCGACCCGGATCTGATCGCGCTGATGGAGGAGTGCTCCGCCTACCCGCTGCCGGACGGCGCCGAGGCGCACGCGGCCGCCGCGCCCGGCCACGAGCTGGCCGGGCAGATCGCGGTCCCGCTGCGACTGCGCGTCGGCGAGCGGGAGCTGACCTTCATCAGCATCGTCGCGACCTTCGGCACCGCGATCGACATCACCGTCGCGGAGCTGTCGATCGAGTCGTTCTTCCCCGGCGACGCCGCGACCGCGGAGGCGGTGCGCGCCTTCGCGGGCGGCTGAGGTCGAGGCGGCGCGGCCGCGCAGCGACGCGGCCATCGGCGCAAACCGAACGCCCGCTCGAAATCCGAATGGGCATTCGGTAATGTCCGGCGCATGGACTTCGACCTCTCCGACGACCACCGGCTGCTGCGCAGCACGGTCCGCGACTTCGCCGAGCAGGAGATCGCCCCCGTGGCGGAGGAGCTGGACCGCACGAAGGCGTTCCCGTACGAGCTGGTCAGACGGCTCGGCGAGCTGAACCTGATGGGCATCCCCTTCCCCGAGGAGGTCGGCGGGGCCGGCGCCGACACGCTCGCGTACGCGATCGCCGTCGAGGAGCTGGCGCGGATCGACTCGTCGGTCGCGATCACGCTCTGCGCCCACACGTCGCTCGGCACCCAGCCGATCTACCTGTTCGGCTCGCCCGAGCAGAGAGCGGAGTGGCTGCCGAGGCTGACCGCGGGCGAGCTGCTCGGCGCCTTCGGCCTGACCGAGCCGGAGGCCGGCTCCGACGCCGGCAACGTGCAGACCCGCGCGACCCTCGACGGCGACGAGTGGGTCGTCAACGGCGCCAAGCAGTTCATCACCAACGCCGGCACCGACGTCTCCGGCTGCGTCGTCATCACCGCCGTCACCGGCACCGACGACCGCGGCCGCAAGGAGATCTCCAACCTGCTCGTGCCCAACGGCACCCCCGGCTACGAGCAGGGGACGCCCTACCGCAAGATGGGCTGGAACGCCTCCGACACGCGGCCGCTGACCTTCACCGACTGCCGCGTCCCGCAGGACAGCCTCGTCGGCCCGCGCGGCGAGGGCTTCAAGCAGTTCCTGCGCGTGCTCGACATCGGCCGCATCGGCGTCGCGGCGATGGGCGTCGGCCTCGCCCAGGGCGCGCTCGACGAGGCGCTCAAGTACGCGAAGGAGCGCAAGGCGTTCGGGCAGCCGATCTCCAAGTACCAGGCGATCCAGGCGAAGCTCGCCGACGTCGCGACCGAGATCGCCGCGGCCCGGCTGCTGACCTACCACGCCGCCTTCCTGAAGGACCGCAGACGCGACTTCTCGCTCGTCGCCGCGCAGGCGAAGCTGAAGACCGGCCGGCTCGCGGTCCGCGCCAGCGAGGAGGCGGTGCAGATCCACGGCGGCTACGGCTACATCGAGGAGTACCCCGTCTGCCGCTTCTACCGCGACGCGAAGATCCTCACGATCGGCGAGGGCACCGACGAGGTGCAGCAGATGGTGATCGCCCGCGCGCTGGGGGCCTAGCGGCGTGCGGCGGACGGACGGAGCGGGGCGGACGGGGGCCGTGCGGTGGCGCGCGACGGGAGCGGGGCGATGAACCTCCCGGAGCGCGTCCACCTGCGCGAGGTCGGCCCGCGGGACGGCTTCCAGAACGAGCCGGAGGTGATCGCGACCGCCGACAAGGTCGCGCTCGTCGACCGGCTCGCGCGGACCGGCCTGACGCGGCTGGAGGTCACGAGCTTCGTCCGCGCCGACGTGATCCCGCAGCTCGCCGACGCGGTCGAGGTGCTGGGCGCGATCGACGTCCCCGACCACGTCTCCGTCTCCGTCCTCGTCCCCAACGAGCGGGGGCTCGACGCGGCGCTGGAGGTGCGCGACCGCTTCGACGAGGTCAACGTCTTCCTGTCCGCCTCCGAGACGCACAACCGCAGGAACGTGAACCGCTCGATCGTCGAGTCGCTGCAGGGGATCGAACGCGTGCTCGACCGCGCCCGCGCCGCCGGGCTGCGCTGCCAGGGGACGATCTCGACCGCCTTCGGCTGCCCCTACGAGGGCCGCGTCGAGCCGGTGCGCGTGCTGGAGATCGCCGCCGCGCTGCACGACGCCGGCTGCGAGGAGGTCGGCTTCGGCGACACGACCGGGATGGCCAACCCTGTGCAGGTGCGCGCCTTCTTCGAGCAGGCCGTCGCCGAGCTGGGCGAGCGGGTCGAGCTGACCGCGCACTTCCACAACACGCGCGGCCAGGGCCTCGCGAACGTGCTCGGCGCGCTGCAGGCCGGCTGCCGCTCGTTCGAGTCGAGCTTCGGCGAGCTGGGCGGCTGCCCGGTGCCTGCCGGCGCGACCGGCAACATCGCCTCCGAGGACCTCGTCTCGATGCTGCACGAGATGGGGGTCGAGACCGGCGTCGACCTCGACGCGCTGCTGGCCGCCTCGCGCGCCGTGCAGGAGGTGCTCGGCCGGCCGCTCGGCTCGCACCTGCTGAGCGCGGGGACGATCGCGTGGGAGCCGGGCGTGGCTGCGAGCGCTCGCGCGACATGCGCCGTCCCCGTCGGCGAGGATCCCGCCCGTGCCTGAGCTGGAGTCGCTCTCCCCCGTCCTCGTCGCCAACCGCGGCGAGATCGCCGTCCGCGTCTGCGACACCGTCCAGCGGCTCGGCCTGCGCGCCGTCGCCGTCTACAGCGACGCCGACGCCTCCGCGCCGCACGTGCGCGCCGCCGACGCCGCCGTGCGGATCGGCCCGGCGCCGGCACGCGAGTCGTATCTCTCGATCGACGCGCTGCTGGCGGCCGCGCGCGCGAGCGGCGCCCGCTCGGTCCACCCGGGCTACGGCTTCCTCGCCGAGAGCGCGGCCTTCGCCGAGGCGGTGCAGGACGCCGGCCTGACGTGGATCGGCCCGTCGCCGGACGCGATCGAGCTGATGGGCGACAAGGCGCGCGCGAAGCGGCTGGCGCGCGAGGCCGGCGTGCCGGTCGTGCCCGGGATCGAGGGCGCCGACCTGACGCTGTAGCAGATCGCCGCCTTCTGCGCCGAGCACGGCTTCCCTGTCGTCGTGAAGGCGGTCGCGGGCGGCGGCGGCAAGGGGATGCGCGTCGTGCGCGCCGCCGAGGAGCTGGAGGGCGCCGTCGCGGCGGCCCGGCGCGAGGCGCGCGCCGCCTTCGGCGACGAGCGCGTGCTGGTCGAGCGCTACCTCGAGCGGCCGCGCCACATCGAGGTTCAGGTGCTCGCCGACCGGCACGGCAAGATCGTCCACCTCGGCGAGCGCGAGTGCTCGCTGCAGCGCCGCCACCAGAAGGTCGTCGAGGAGGCGCCGTCGCCGGTCGTCGACCCCGACTGGCGCGAGGAGATGGGCGCCGCCGCCGTCCGCCTCGCGGAGGCGTGCGGCTACGTCGGCGCCGGCACGGTCGAGCTGATCGTCCCGGGCGCGGAGGGCGGCGTGCTCTCCGACGACTTCTTCTTCCTGGAGATGAACACGCGCCTCCAGGTCGAGCATCCCGTCACCGAGCTGGTCTACGGCGTAGACCTCGTCGAGCAGCAGCTGCGCGTCGCCGCCGGCGAGCCGCTGACGCTGCGCCAGCACGAGCTGCAGCCGGCCGGCCACGCCGTCGAGGCGCGCCTCTACGCCGAGGACCCGGCCGCCGGCTTCCTGCCCTCGACCGGCGTCGTGCGGCGCTGCGCGCGACGGTCCTGCTCGGCACGATCACGAACA
>JAEXXR010000482.1 GCA_023405705.1 Actinomycetes bacterium | reverse complement strand
CGGCGGCGGCGGAGTGGCTGCCGCCGCACGACCTGTCGCCGCTCGGCAACTCGTACAGCCCGAGAACGGTCGTCGGCGCCGACGGCGTGATCCACGCCATCTGGGATCGCGACGGCGTCGGCGGGATCGAGACCGCCGCACACGTGCCGGGCGCGGGCTGGCCGTCGGAGCCGCTGAGACTCTCCGCTCCGGGCGCGCAAACCGGCGTCGTGCGACCGGCCGTGAACGCGGCCGGCGACCTCGCGGTGCTCTGGTACGAGGTCAACGGCGGGCAGCAGAGAATCCAGTCGGCGGCGCGGTCGCAGAACGGCGAGTGGTCGGAGCCCGATCCGCTCCCGACCGTGCGCGACGTCAGCAGCCCGGCGCTCGCGCTCGCGCCGGACGGGACGGCGACCGCGATGTGGATGGAGCTCGACGCCCTCACCTCCCTGACCACGATCCGCTCGTCGGTGCGGCCGCGCGGCGGCGACTGGTCGGAGCCGGTTGCGGTCTCCGACAGCGCCCAGCACTCGTTCTCGCCCGCCGTCGTCGTCGACCGGCAGGGCACCGCGACCGTCCTCTGGTACCAGGCGACGGCGGGCGGCATCAACCGCGTCTTCGCCTCCACGCGGCCGGCCGGCGGCGCGTGGTCGACGCCCGAGCTGCTGTCGATCTACGACTGGGCCGGCACGGCGCAGGCGACGGTCGCCGCCGACGGGACCGTGCTCGCGGCGTGGCGGGCGCGCGGGCCCGGCGACCGCTACGCCGCCGAGGTCGCGGTCCGCTCCCCCGGCGGGACGTGGACGGTCCGCAACGACCTCGACGGCGGCACCCCGCTCGGCAACAACGTCGACACGCCGTTCCCCGCGATCGGCCCCGACGGGGAGATGACCGTCGCGTGGTCGCGCAAGGTCGGCAGCTGGAACCTGATCCAGGTGGTCACCCGCGCAGCCGGCGGCGACACGTGGTCGGAGCCCAGAACGCTCTCCGCCGACGGCAGAAACGCCTTCGGCCAGACCGCCGCGTACGACCCCGGCGGGAACCTGATCGCCGCCTGGTACCGCCGCAACGACCTCAACTACATCGTGCAGGTCACGGAGCGCGCCGCCGACGGCACGTGGTCGGAGCCGGACAACGTGTCGGCAGCGGCGGCGTCCTCGCTGGAGCTGTCCGACCTGTCGCTGGCGTTCGACGGCGACGGCGACACGATCGCCACCTGGTACCGCCACGACGGCGTCGCCGGACGGCGCGTGCAGACGACGGCCGACGACACCGCCGGGCCGCAGCTCGGCGACCTGACGGTCCCGGAGAGAGCGACGACCGGCGAGCCGGTCTCCTTCTCGGTCGCGCCGCTCGACACCTGGTCCGGGGTCGCGGAGACGACGTGGGCCTTCGGCGACGGCGCGAGCGCGGTCGGCCTGACCGCCGAGCATGCCTACCCCGCCGCGGGCAGCTACGAGGTGCGTGTCGCCTCGACCGACCTGCTCGGCAACGTGCGCGAGCAGAGACGGACGATCGTCGTCGCCGACAGACCGGTCGAGGAGCCGCCGAGAAGAGAAGAGCCGCCGGTCGAGCAGCCGCCCGTCGACCAGCCGCCGCGCCAGGACCCGCCGAGGGTCGACCCGCCGGTCGCGAGACCGAGAGCGAGAGCGCCCACCGCCTGCCGCGTCCCGAAGCTCACCGGCACGACACTCGCGACCGCGCGCAGACGACTGAGCGCAGCCAACTGCCGCCTCGGCAAGGTCCGCTACGTCACCACCAGAACCAGACGCGACGCCGGCAAGGTCGTCCGCGTCTCCCGCAGAGCCGGCACGAGACTGAAGCGCGGCGCCAAGGTCGACGTGACCGTCGCGAGACGCGCCGGCAGATCGCCGCGCCGGAACGGACGCTCGTGATGATCGCCGGAAGAAGGCTCCGTCCCGGGCGGCACGCGCGCCGGCGGTCCGTCGTCGGCGCAGCGATCTCCGCGGCGGCGCTGCTGGCCCTCAGCGGCTCGGCGGCGGCGGAGTGGCTGCCGCCGCACGACCTGTCGCCGCTCGGCAACACCTACGGCGCGCGGCTGGTCCCCGTCGCCGACGGCTCGATTCACGCCTTCTGGAGCCGCGGCGGCTTCGGAGCCGAGACCGCCGAGCACGTGCCCGGCGTCGGCTGGTCGGAGCCGGTGCGCCTGGCCGCGCCCAGTTCGGAGACCGGCGGCGTGCTGCCCGGCGCGACCGCCTCCGGCGACCTCTCGGCGCTGTGGATCGAGAGCAACGGCGGCCTGATGTCGATCCAGTCGGTCGCGCGTCCGCTCGGCGGCGCGTGGACGACGCCGAACCCGCTCCACGTCGCGGCCGAGGCCGGCGGCGGCAGATTCAGCGACGCTCAGTTCGCGGTCGCACCCGACGGCACGGCCGTGGCAGTGTGGACCGAGCCCGATGCGGGCACGCCGCTGCCGATGATCCGCGCCGCGGTGCGGGAGCCCGGCGGCGAATGGTCTGAGCCGACGACCGTCTCGGGCCTCAGCGGCCAGGCGTTCGCGCCGAGAGTCGTCGTCGACCGGCACGGGACCGCGACGGTGCTCTGGTACCAGGGCACCGGCAACCCGGTCCTCGTCTCGACGCGCCCGGCCGGCGGCGCCTGGTCGGAGCCCGAGCGGCTGTCGCAGAACGACTGGACGGGCGGGCCGTTCGTCACCGTCGCCGACGACGGGACCGTGCTGGCGGCCTGGAGCGCGCGCGGCCCGGGCAACCGCCTCCTGATCGAGGTCGCCGTCCGGCCGCCCGGCGGCTCGTGGACGGTGGAGGACGACGTCGACGGCGGGCCCACGTTCGGCGGCGACGCCGAGGTGCCGTCCGTCGCGTTCGCCCCTGGCGGCGAGTTGGCCGTCGCGTGGACGCGCAACAGAGGCGCGTGGAACCGCATCCAGGCGGTCACGCGCGCGGCCGGCGCTGACACGTGGTCGGAGCCGGCGACGCTCTCGACCGACGGCAGAAACGCCTTCGAGGCGCAGGCCCGCTTCGCGCCCGACGGGACGCTGCACGCGGCCTGGCGGCGCCGCAACGACGTCAACTACGTCGTGCAGGCGACCGAGCGCCTGCCGGACGGGACGTGGTCGGAGCCCGACGACCTGTCGGCCGCGTCGACATCCAACCTGGAGCTGGCGTTCGTCACGCTCGTCTTCGACCGCGACGGCGACCCCGTCGTGAGCTGGTACCGCAGCGACGGCGTCGTCGGCCGGCGGGCGCAGACGACGGTGAACGACACGAGCGGCCCGCGCCTCGCCGACGTCGTGGTGCCGGCGACGGCGACGAGAGGCGACCGGCTGTCGTTCTCGGTCGCCGAGCCGGTCGACACCTGGTCGGAGGTCGCCGGGGAGACGACGTGGAGCTTCGGCGACCGGTTGACCGCGACCGGCACGGCCGTCGAGCACACGTTCACCACGGCGGGAACGTACGAGGTGACGGTCTCCGCGACCGACGCACTCGGCAACCGCAGCGAGCAGACGCGCACGGTGACGGTCAGCCCGCTGCCGGGTGAGGAGCCGCCGCCGAGAAGAGAGGAGCCGCCGGTCGAACAGCCGCCCGTCGATCAGCCGCCGCGCCAGGACCCGCCGGTCGTCGAGCCGCCGAGAGCCCAGCCGAGAGCGAGAGCACCGGTCGCCTGCCGCGTCCCGAAGCTCGCCGGCACGACGCTCGCGACGACGAAGCGACGCCTCAGAGCAGCCAACTGCCGCCTCGGCAAGGTCCGCTACGTGACGACCAGAGCGAGACGCAACACCGGCAAGGTCGTCCGCGTCTCCCGCAGAGCCGGCACGAGACTCAAGAAGGGCGCGAAGGTCGACGTCACGATCGCCAGACGCGCGTCCAGAAGACGGGCCGCGAGACGCTGAGCAACGGCGCGGGAGCGGCGCTCGTCGCGCCGCCCCGCACCCGCCGGCGTCAGCCCGGCAGCGCCATGTGCACCATCTCAGCCGCCGTCACGAAGCCGGCGCGCGCGTAGGCGCGGCCGGCCTGGTCGCCGCCCGGCGTCAGGAACGGAGTGCGCGCGCCGCGGTCGAGC
>JAEXXR010000480.1 GCA_023405705.1 Actinomycetes bacterium | reverse complement strand
CGCTCGGCCCGCTCGGCGCGGGCGCGCCCACCGGCGCGGCCGGCGACGGCCTGCGCTCGCTCGCCCCCGAGGCCGGGCTGACCCAGCAGGCCTACGCGGAGATCCGCCGCGCGATCCTGGAGGGACGGATCCCGGCGGGCGAGCTGACCTCGGTGCGGGCGCTCAGCGACGCGCTCGGGATCTCGCGCACGCCCGTGCGCGAGGCGCTCGTCGAGCTGGCCAACAACGGCATGGTCGCCTTCGAGCGCAACCGCGGCGTGCGCGTCGTCGAGACGCGCGGCCGCGACGTCGAGGAGATCTTCCAGCTGCGGCTGTGGCTGGAGGTCCCGGCGGTGCGGATCGGCGTGCCGCTGTGCGGCGCGGCCGAGCTGGCGGCGCTGCAGGAGACGCTCGACGGGATGCGCGCGCGGCTCGACGACGAGCACGCCTTCATGCGCTGCGACTGGTCGTTCCACCGCACCCTGCTCGTCGCCGCCGGCAACGACCGGCTCGTCGCGTTCGTCGGCGGCCTGCGCGACCAGACGCGCCTGCGCGGGATCTCGACCGTCGGCCGCTCGCGGCGGCTGGAGACGATCCTCGCCGAGCACGAGCAGATCTTCGACGCCGTCCAGCGCGGCGACGGGCCCGGCGCCGCCGCGGCGATGGCCCGCCATCTGACCACCACGCGCGACCTGCTGCTCGCGCAGGAGACCACCCCGGAGGACCCATGAGCTCCCGAACCGGCGGCGAGATCGTCGCCGACACCCTGATCGCCGAGAGAGTGCCGTACGTGCTCGGCGTGCCCGGCCACGGCGACATGGGCGTCTTCGACGCCTTCAAGGACCGCGCCGCGAAGATCGAGGCGATCCAGGTCCGCCACGAGCAGTCGGCCGGCCACATCGCCGACGCCTACCACCGCGTGAAGGGCGAGCCGCTGGCGACGATCACCTCGATCGGCCCCGGCTCGGCCAACATGGCGATGGCGCTCGCGACCGCCTACGTCGACTCGCAGGCGATGATCGCGATCACCGGCGGCGTGCAGACCTACATGGACGGCACCGGCGTCCTGCAGGAGCTGGAGCGCCAGCGCGACGCCGACTTCCCTAGCGTCCTGCGGCCGGTCACCAAGCGCGGCTACTACCCGCACCGCGTCGACCAGGTCCAGCGCGCGATGCACCGCGCCTTCAACGTCGCCACGACCGGCCGCCCCGGCCCGGTCCACGTCGAGCTGCCGATCGACGTCCAGTCGCACGCGGCCGAGGACAACCCGATGGACCTCGGCAACCACCGCGCGACGCACACCGCCGTCCGCCCCGACCCCGACGGAATCGAGCAGATCGCGGCCGCGCTCGCCGGCGCGAAGCGGCCGGTGATCCTCGCCGGCGGCGGCTGCATCGCCGCGCGGGCGCACGCCGAGCTGCGCGCGGTCGCCGAGCTGCTCGGCGCGCCGGTGATCACGACGATGATGGGCAAGGGCGCCTTCCCCGAGGACCATCCCCTCTGCGCCCAGCACACCGGCGCCAACGGCACCCACTGCGGCAACCACGTCGCCCGCACCGCCGACGTGCTGCTGGCGATCGGCACCCGCTTCGCCGAGCAGACGTCGTCGTCGTTCCTGCACGGCGCGTCGTTCTCGATCCCGCCGACGCGCGTCCTGCACATCGACGTCGACCCGCGCGAGATCGGCAAGAACTACCCCGTCGAGGTCGGCGTCGTCTCCGACGCGCGCACCGGCCTCGCCGCGCTGCGCGACGCGCTGGAGGAGCGGCGCGGGTCGCTGCCGGACCTGACCGACTACCGGGCCGAGGTGACGCGCGAGCGCGACAGATGGAACGCGATGGTGCGCGGCCGCTGGGTCGACGGCGCGCTGTCGCTGACGAAGTCGCTGGCGACGCTGCGCGAGCTGATGCCGCGCGAGGGGATCGTGATCGCCTCCGCCGGCCATCCGCAGATCCAGGCATTCCAGGAGTACCCGGCGTATGAGCCGCGCACCTGGCTGACGCCCGGCGGCTACTCGACGATGGGCTTCACCGTCCCGGCAGCGATCGGCGCGAAGCTGGCGGCGCCGGACGTGCCGGTCGTCGGCGTCGCGGGCGACGGCGACTTCCTGATGACGATCCAGGAGCTGGCGCTCGCCGTCCAGCTCGGGATCGACGTCGTCTACCTCGTGATGAACAACGCCGGCTGGACCTCGATCCGCGACTTCCAGCGCGGGCTGTTCGGCGAGGACCGCGCCTTCTTCACCGAGTTCCGCGGCCGCAGAGGCGACCTGCAGACGCCCGACTTCACCGCGATCGCGCAGGGCTTCGGCGCGACCGGGATCAAGGTCTCGTCGTTCTCGGAGTTGAAGCCGGCGCTGGAGCGCGCGCTGGCGACGGAGGGGCCGGTCGTCGTCGAGGCGATGCAGGACCGCGACCCTGCCAACACGACCGGGATCAACAGCGGCCACTGGGACCTGCCCAAGCCCGAATACCTGACTGCTGAGGGGGCCCGGTAGCTTGGCTGGCATGCTGACCCTGCACGATCCCGCCGACGTCCGCCAGATCGCCGCGACGTACGAGACGCACACCCCCGCCGACGTGACCGCCGCCTGCGAGCGCGCGACCGCTGGCGCCGAGGTCTGGGGCCGCACCCCGGGCCCGCGGCGCGCCGCCGTCCTGCACGCCGCCGCGACGCTGCTGGAGCAGCGCGCCGAGCAGATCG
>JAEXXR010000454.1 GCA_023405705.1 Actinomycetes bacterium | reverse complement strand
CCTCGATCGCGGCGGCCGCCGGGAGCCTCCCGCCGAGCAGCGCGTCGACCGCCTCGATCAGGGCCTGTCGCAGCGCTCTCGCGGCGCGCAGGTCGTCTGCGTCGGCGCGCGTGCCGGCGACCGCGAGCGCGCCGTCGGCGAGCCAGCGGTCGAGGTCGGCCGGCGCGTGCAGCACCTCGAACGCCGACAGCCAGTCCTCGCCGCCCGTCATCGCGAGGTCGGTGCAGGGGCGGCCGGTGAAGACGAACGCGGTTCGCCTCGGCAGTGCGGCGCGCTGCGCGGGCGTCATCGCGATGACGGCGCGGGCGGGTCTGGAATCGGCGAGCGACTTCGTCATGGGTCTAACCCATGATATCGGGTAGGGTCCCGGTCATGACGACATCTGCACTCGAAAGCTGGGACTGGTCGAGACCGGTCTTCGACCACCTCCACCTGCGCGTCGCCGACCTCGCGACGAGCCGCGCCTTCTATGCCGAGCTGCTGAGACCGCTCGGGATCCCGCTCGTGCTCGACCTGCCGCACATGGCCGGCTTCCCCAACCTCGCGCTGAGCGCCGACGGAGAGCCGAGCGAGCGCGTCCACCTCGCCTTCGTCGCCCCCGACGAGGCGGCCGTCGCCGCCTTCCACGCTGCCGGCCTCGCCGCCGGCGGGCGCGACAACGGCGCGCCGGGCCCGCGCAGATACGGCCCGCCCGGCAGCACCTACCACGCCGCCTACGTGCTCGACCCGGACGGCAACAACGTCGAGGCGGTCTTCCGCTCCTTCGGCGGCTGAGCGGCGCTGCGCCGGCGGCGGCGGTCGCACGGGCGCTCGGCGGCATCTGGTGGCCCGGCCGGCCCGGCGGGTAGGTTCCCGCCCATGGGCCGCCTGGACGACGTAGACCTCACCCTGTCGATCGCCAAGGAGGAGTCCGAGCGCCAGCTCGCCGCGCAGCAGCGCCGGCTGCTCGCGCTGCGCCTCCAGCTCGGCGGGCTGCTCGGCGACCACGGTCGCCTCGGCCCGCCGCTGTGCGTCCTCTTCGAGGGCTGGGACGCCTCCGGCAAGGGCGGCGCGATCAGACGGCTGGTCGCGCCGCTGGATCCGCGCCACGTCCGCGTCGTCCAGTTCGCCGCGCCGACGCCGGACGAGAAGCGCCACCACTTCCTCCAGCGCTTCTGGCCGACGCTGCCCGGCTGGGGCGGCATGGCCGTGCTCGACCGCTCCTGGTACGGCCGCGTGCTGGTCGAGCGGGTCGAGGGCTTCGCCACCGAGGCGGAGTGGCGACGCGCCTACGACGAGATCGCCGGTTTCGAGCAGTCGCTTCACGGCGAGGGGGCGATCCTGGTGAAGCTGTGGCTGCACGTCTCCGACGCCGAGCAGAAGAAGCGCTTCGAGCAGCGCGCGAAGGATCCGCTGAAGCAGTGGAAGCTGACCGACGAGGACTGGCGCAACCGCGAGAAGCGCCCGCTGTACGAGGAGGCGCTGGAGGAGACGTTCGCCCGCACCGACCGGGCGTGGGCGCCGTGGACGGTCGTCGCGGCCGAGTCGAAGCACTACGCGCGCGTGCGCGTGGTCGAGACCGTCTGCGAGGCGATCGAGACCGGCATGCGCGCCAACGGGATGGAGCCGATATCTTTCCCTGCACGAGAAGGGAAGTAGCCCTGCGACACGGCGCGTTCGTCAACACGGCTCCGCATCACGGAGCCCGGCGCGTCGGCCGTAGCCACCTTACGGCGGGCAAAACCTTCGAGACCACCGACAGATCTCGAAGGAGCCTCTAGAACACATGCTCGCCGCCTGGATCGGCCTTGCCATTTTCATCGTCGCAGCGCTGCTGCTCGACCTGAGAGGGCACGGCGGCAGACCGATGAGACCGAGGCAGGCCCTCTTCTGGTCGATCACCTGGACCGTCATCGGCGTCGCCTTCGCGGGCGTCCTGCTCGTGATCGAGGACGGGACCGCCGCCTCGGAGTACCTCGCCGGCTTCATGATCGAGAAGTCGCTGTCGCTCGACAACCTGTTCGTCTTCGCGATCCTCTTCTCGTTCTTCCAGGTGCCGGACAACCAGCGCCTGAAGGTGCTGATCTTCGGCATCGCCGGCGCGATCGTCCTGCGCACGATCTTCATCCTGATCGGCGCGGCCGCGCTCGACGCCTTCCACGCGACGACCTACGTGCTCGGCGCCCTGCTCGCCTTCACCGCGATCAGAATCGCGAAGTCCGGCGGCGAGGAGATGGACCCGGACAGAACGCTGATCATGCGCTGGATGCGGCGGATCCTGCCGCTCTCCAGAGAGTACGACGGCGACAAGCTGTTCACGATCGAGAACGGCAAGAGACTGGCGACGCCGCTGCTGGCCGCGCTCGCGCTCGTCGCCGCCTTCGACGTGATGTTCGCGATCGACTCGATCCCGGCGATCTTCGCGATCACGCGCGACACGTACGTCGTCTTCGCCGCGAATGCCTTCTCGCTGCTCGGCATGGTCTCGCTGTACTTCCTGCTCGACGGCCTGCTCGACCGCTTCCGCTACCTCCACTACGGCCTGGCGATCATCCTCGGCTTCGTCGCGGCGAAGCTGCTGCTGGTCGACACCTCGTTCCACCCGTCGACCGGCCTGTCGATGGCCGTGATCGTCCTCGCGCTCGCGGGCGCCGCGCTGTTCTCGGTGATCGCCGAGAAGAGAGAGGCCCGCCTGGCGGCCGAGCGCGCCGGCGCCGGCCACGGCCCGGCCCCGTCTGCCCCGGCC
>JAEXXR010000402.1 GCA_023405705.1 Actinomycetes bacterium | reverse complement strand
CGCCCCGACCGGCCCGCTCGCCCCCGCCGCCGCCCGCTTCCTCAGGTGCGATCGCCAGGTCGTCGCCCACTGCGCCGGGTCGTCGATCCCGGACAGGTCGACCTGCGCGATCGCGTGGTTGTGCGGTGCGGTGCGGACCAGCTCGGGGTCGGCGTACGCCTCCTCGACGACGTGCGCGAGCACGTCGATCCAGGTGTCGACGTCCTCCTTGGACCACAGCTCGCCGGGCTCGGGCGTCATCGGCTCGGGGGTCAGCCACGGCTCGTGCGCCAGCCACGGCGCGTCGACGCCGAAGTCGACCATCCGGTTGGAGATGTCGTGGACGTCGACGCCGGTCTCCTCGCGCACCTGCTCCAGCGACCAGCGCGTCATCTCCAGCCGCGGCGCGGTCACGTCGGGGTTGGTGCGCGCGATCCCTCTCACCTGCGCGAGGCGCGTCTCCATGTAGTTGTTCGCGAGGACCGAGAGGTCGGCGGCGTCGCGGATCCCCTCGGCGCCGAGCGCGCGGACCCACGCGTACGCCTTCACGACGACCGGGACGTTGCCCCAGAACTCGCGCACCTTGCCGATCGACTGCGGCGCCTCCTCGACCTGCTCCAGGCCGTACGCGCCCGACGCCTCGTCGAAGGTCACCAGCGGCCGCGGCAGGAACGGCACCAGCTCCTCCGAGCAGCCGTAGGCGCCGACCGCCGGGCCGCCGCCGCCCTTCGGCGCGCCGAAGGTCTTGTGCAGCATGTACATGCAGGCGTCGAAGCCCAGCTCCCGCGCGCGCACGCGCGACATCACGCCGTTGAAGGTGGCGCTGTCGTAGAAGGCGAGGCCGCCGGCCGCGTGGACCAGCTCGACCCACTCCTTCACGTCGGGGTTCCAGATCCCCATGTCGTCCGGGTTGCCGATCATCAGCGCCGCCGTTCTCTCCGACAGCGCCGCTCTCAGCGACTCGACCGTCGGGTAGCCGCCCGGGCCCAGCGGCAGCGTGATCACGTCGAAGCCGGCGGCGGCCGCGGTCGCGGCGTTGCACGGGTGGGTCTGGATCGTCGTGATCACCTCGGTGCGCTGCTCCAGCTCGCTGCGCGCGGCCAGCCACGCGCGGGTGACGCATGCGTGCGTGTAGGCGGCGTCGGCGCCGCCGCCGGGCTGGAAGACGAATCGCGCCATCCCCGACAGCTCGCAGGCGAACCGCTCGAACTCGTGCACGAGCTTCAGCACGCCCTGGAGCGTCTCGACCGGCTGGGCGGGGTGGACCTCGGCCAGCTCGGGCCGCGCGGCCACGTGCTCGTTGACGCGCGCGTTGTACTTCATCGTGCACGTGCCGAAGAGGTTGATCCCCATCATCCCCAGCGTCATCTGGGAGAGGTGGAGGTAGTGGCGCTGGACCTCGAACTCGCTCAGCTCGGGGAGCCTGGGCGCGGCCTCACGGCGCAGCACGGCGGGGACCAGCTCGTCGAGCGGCGCGACGTCCTCCTCGACCTGCGGCAGCAGCTGGCCGCGGCGGCCGGGGCGGCCCAGCTCCAGCACGACCGGCTCGTCCCACTGCGCGCCATGGAAGCGCGGCAGCGGCCGGCTCGGCTCGAAGGCGCTCACGCGACCACCTCCGCCAGCGCGGCGACGACGCGCTCGACGTCCTCGCGCGCGTGCACCTCGGTGACGCACCACAGCGCCGACTGGCCGAGCTGCGGGTGGCTCTGCGAGAGGTCCTGCCCGCCGAAGATCCCGCGCTCCAGCAGGCCGGCGTTGACCTCGGCGACGGTGCGCCCGGTGCCCTCGAACGACACGACGAACTCCTTGAAGTGATCGGGGAAGCGGACCTCGACGCCCGGCAGCGCAGCGATCCGGCGCGAGGCGTCGCGCGCGCGGCGGACGATCGTCTCGCCCAGCTCCGCGAAGCCCTGCGGGCCCAGCAGCGACATGTAGACGGCGTTGACGATCGCCCACAGGTAGACCGAGTTGCCGGTCCAGTCGTTGCCCTCCTCGCGGCGGCCGTAGGAGGACTGCTCGAACAGCGTCATCGAGAAGCCGCGCTCGCCCTCGGCGCGCGTCGGCGCGATCGACACCTGCAGCGTCGGGTACTGGCGCGCGTAGCGCTCCTCGTCGCGGGTCGCGATGAAGCCGCCCGAGCCGCCGCCGCAGTTCATGTGCACGCCGAGCGGCTGCGTCGGGCCGACGGCGATGTCGGCGCCCCACGCGCCCGGCGGCGAGAGGATCCCGAGGCTGAGCGGGTCGACGCCGGCGATCGTCTCGGCGCCGGCGGCGCGCGTCAGCCGCGCGATCTCGGCGACCTGCGGCTCCAGCACGCCGAGGCTGGTCGGGTGCTCGACGTAGACGGCCGCGGCGGTGCCGGCGGCGAGCTTGCGCTCCAGGTCGGCGAGGTCGAGCCGGTCGGTCGCTTGGTCGACGGCGACCTCGACGATCGCGATGTGGTCGCGGATCTCCGGCGGGGCGCAGTAGGAGCGGATCACGGCGCGACGCTCGCGGTCGAGCGTCGCGGGGACGAGCACCTCGCTGCGGCCGGTGATGCGCGCGGCCATGCGGATCGCGTGGCCGGCGGCGCAGCCCCACGAGTAGACCGGCAGGCCGGCGAAGTCCAGCTCCAGCAGCTCGCCGAGCTGGGAGGCGAACTCGAACCACGCCTGGTTGCGGCCGAGGTCGGAGGCCGGCGTCCCCCACTCGGAGGTGACGAACTCGGTCCGCTGGGCGATCTCGTCGCAGACGGCCGGCACGTGGTGCTGCCAGACGCCGCCGCCGAGGAACGACAGGTTCTGCTCGCAGGAGACGTTGCGCTGCAGCGTCGTGCGCAGGTGACGGCCCAGCTCGGCCTCGGAGCGCAGCGGCGGCGGCAGCCTCAGCTCGCCCTGCAGTCGATGGCTCGCGGGGATCTGGGCGAACAGCTGCTCGACGTCGGAGACGCCGACGGCGTCGAGCAGCTCCTGGCGCAGCGCCGGCGACGAGTTCGCCATGTAGGGGTGGGCGGTGCGGGTCACGTGGCCTCCATCAGCAGGCGACGGCGCACATCACCGTCTCGCGCGCGGAGACGCGGACGCGGACGTGGCCGCTCAGGTCGTGGTCGAGGTCGGGGTCGCCGGTGTCGACGCGCAGCTGCGGCGGGTCGAGCGCGAGCAGCTTGCGGCGGTCGGCGACGACGGTGATGTCGCGGCGGTCGATCCGGCGCAGCACGGCCGGCGACAGCGGCTGGTTGCCGCGGCCGAGCAGGCTGCCCTGGCCGCCGACGACGCCGAGGACGAGGTGGGCGGGGCGCTGGTTGCCGAGCAGTCCGAGCAGTTCCTGCTCGGTCGCGTCACGGGCGACGAGGGCGCCGTCACGGAACGCGTCGATCCCGCGCAGCTCTGGATCGGCGCCGAGCGCGCGCTCGATCGTCGCGGTCGTCGTGCCGGGACCGAAGATGGTGAGGGCGCCGGGGTCGACCTCGGCCGCGACGCGCGCGCAGGCGCTGGCGAGCGCGCCGTCGGTCGCGCCGGAGGTCGCCTTCGGCCCGAGCCGTCGCCCCGGCG
>JAEXXR010000399.1 GCA_023405705.1 Actinomycetes bacterium | reverse complement strand
GTGGAGCGATGCGCTCCACCGCCGCTTCGCGCTTCTACGCAACATCGCGCGCGCAGGCGCGTTGACGCTCTCCGAATCCCGCACCGCGCCCAGGCCCAGACGCGCGGTGTTCACGTCCCTGCTTCGGAGGTCGCCCCGTGCGCCCACGCTTCGCGCTGCCGTTTTCCGTCCTGCTCGCCGTCGTCCTGACGCTGCTCGCAACGTCCGCCACAGCGCAGGCGGCCCGCTCGCAGCTGACCTACGTCGAGGCGCCGCACCAGCTGCTGGACAGCGACCCGACGGGCGCCCTCGACGAGATCGCGGCCAGCGGCGCCGACGGCATCCGCATCCTGCTCGTCTGGAGACGGGTCGCGCCGGACCCGCAGGCGCGCAGAGCGCCGAGCTTCAACGCGACCGACCCGAAGGCCTACCCGGAGGGCGCCTGGAACCGCTACGACGCGGCGATCGACGGCGCCCGTGCGCGCGGCCTGAAGGTCCACGTGACGATCACCGGCCACACGCCGCTGTGGGCGACGCCGTCGCGGCACGACGGTCTCACGCGCCCCGACGCGACCGCCTTCGGCCGCTTCGCCACCGCCGCCGGCCGCCGCTACCGCGACAAGGTGACGATGTGGTCGATCTGGAACGAGCCCAACCTCGGCAAGTGGCTTATGCCGATCGAGGGCGACGCCAGCGCGGCCGTCTACCGCGAGCTGTTCCTGCGCGCCGTCTCCGGCCTGCGGACCGCGGGCGTGCGCGCCCCGGTCCTGCTCGGCGAGCTGGCGCCGCTGGGCAACAGACGGGTGCAGGGGACGATCGCGCCGCTGCGCTTCCTGCGCGCGGTGCTGTGCCTCGACGCGAGCTGGGCGCCGGTGCGGGTGAAGGGCAGGCGGTGCGCGCGGCTCGCACCCGCCGGCGTCTCGATCCACCCGTACTCGACCGGCACCGGTCCCTTCATGAGACCGCTCTACGACCGCGACAGCGTCACGATCGGCACGCTCGGCCGGCTTTCGGCGGCGCTCGACAAGGCAGCGGCCGCGGGCGCGCTGCCGCCGCGGCTGCCGATCCACCTGACCGAGTACGGCATCCAGAGCTTCCCGGACAGATCGGTCGGGGTGCCGTTCGGCGTGCAGTCCGACTACCGCTCGATGGGGGAGCGGCTCGCCTTCCTCAACCCGCGCGTGAAGTCGTTCTCGCAGTACCTGCTGATCGACGACTACCCCAGCGGCGACGGCTGGGTGTTCGAGTCGGGCCTGCGCCGCCACGACGGGAGGCCGAAGCCGTCGTTCTTCGGCTTCCGGCTGCCGCTCGTCGTCGTGCCGGCCGCCGGCGGCAGACGCGCGCGGCTGTGGGGCCTGGTGCGGCCGGCGAGACGGGCCGGGACGGTGACGCTCTCCTACCGCGACCGCGGCCGGCAGTGGCGGGTGCTCGGGCGCGCCTCGCATTCCGGCGACGGCTACTGGAGCCGCTCGGTGCGCACGAACCCGTCGCGGCTGTGGAGGGTGAGCTGGGCGGCGGCCGACGGGACGTCCTGGTCTGGCTCGTTCACGAGAGCGTGGACGAAGCCGTGGAGCAGGGGGATGCCGGACGTCTATCCGACGCGCTGAGGGGCCGGGCGGAGCGCGCGGCAGGGCGCCGGCGCGGCGCGCGGAGGCCGCGGCGGCGGGCTCCGCCGGTGCGTATGCACTACTTTGGGCGAGCGGTCGCGTTGACGTCCGCAAGCCCCGACGCGCCCGCCCGGCGCCCGAACCCGACGATGGAGGTCGCCTTCGTGCGCCGACGCCTTCCGCTGGTCCTCGCCGCAACCGCCCTGCTCGCCCCGGCCGCCACGGCCTCCGCGAGCCCGTCGCAGTGGACGACGGTCGAAGCTCCCAACGAGCTGCTGGAGCGGGATCCCAGCGCGGCGCTCGACCAGGTCGTGAGCCTCGGCGCGGACGGCATCCGCCTGCAGCTGCGGTGGGATCGCGTCGCGCCGTCGCCGAGAGCGCGCAGAGCGCCGCGCTTCGACGCGGCCGACCCGGCCGCCTACCCGGCGGAGGGCTGGAGCCGCTACGACGACGCGATCGACGGCGCCCGCGCGCGCGGCCTGAAGGTCCACGTCACGATCACCGGCGCGGCGCCGCTGTGGGCGACGCCCTCCAAGCGCGACGGCCTGACGCGGCCCGACGCGGCCGCCTTCGGCAAGTTCTCGACCGCCGTCGGCCGTCGCTACGGCAAGCAGGTCGAGCTGTGGTCGATCTGGAACGAGCCGAACCTCGGCAAGCTGCTGAAGCCGCTCTACCAGGGCCGCGCGCTCGCCAGCCCGCAGGTCTACCGCGAGCTGTACCTGAAGGCATACGCCGGGCTCAGAAAGGCGCGCGTGCGCAAGCCGATCCTGCTCGGCGAGCTGGCGCCGCAGAGCAACAGAAACCGCTCGGTCGGCACGATCGCGCCGCTGCTGTTCCTGCGCTCGATGCTCTGCCTCGACTCCTCCTACAAGCCGGTCAGGGTGAACGGCAGACGCTGCGCGAAGGTGCCGGCGCAGGGCGTCGCGATCCACCCGTACTCGACGATCCTCGGGCCGTTCTACAACCCGCTGATCGACAGGGACAACGTCACGATCAAGGTGCTCGACCGCCTCACCAGCGCGATCGACAAGTCGGCGAAGGCCGGCGCGCTCAGCGGCCGCCTGCCGGTCTACGTGACCGAGTTCGGCGTGCAGAGCGAGCCCGACGACTTCTACGGCGTGCCGCTCGCGGTCCAGTCCGACTACCGCTCGATCAGCGAGCGGATCGCCTACCAGAACCCGCGCGTCAAGTCGTTCTCGCAGTACCTGCTGCACGACGACGAGCCCCGCGGCGACTACAGCGCCTTCGAGTCCGGCCTGTTCGCGCACGGCAGCAGCGAGCCGAAGCCGTCGTACCACGGCTTCCGCCTGCCGCTCGTCGTCGTGACGAGCGGCGCCGGCGCCAGAACGGCGAACCTGTGGGGCCTCGTGCGCCCCGCGAGAGGAGCCGGCAGCGTCCGCATCTCCTACCGCGACGGCAACGGCGCCTGGACCGACTTCGGCACGCAGCGGTTCGCCCGCAACGGCTACTGGACCAAGCGGGTCGCCACGCGCGCCGGCCGCGAGTGGAAGGTCGCGTGGACGGCGCCCGGCGGGACCTCCTACGAGGGCTCGGCGACGAGAACGTGGACGAGACCGTGGAAGAAGGGCAGCTGAGCGGCCGCGAGCGGCTGCTGCGCCTGGCGGCGATCGGGACCGCCGGCGGGCTGTTCAGCGGGCTGTTCGGCGTCGGTGGCGGCACCGTGATGGTGCCGCTGCTGATGCTGTGGCTCGGCTACGAGGCGCGCGCGGCGGCGGCGACCTCGCTCGGGGCGATCGTGCTGGTCGCCGGCTACGCCGTCGCGACGCAGGGCCTCTACGGCAACGTCGACGTCGTCGCCGGCCTGCTGGTCGGGATCCCCGCGATCGGCGGCGTGGTGCTCGGGACGTGGCTCCAGCAGCGCCTGCCGAGCGACGTGATCTGCTTCGCCTTCGCCGTGCTGCTGGTCGGGGGCGCGATCCAGCTGGCGGTGTCGTGAGCGGCGGGCGCCCCGCGGCGGGATGGTCGCCCGCGCGCGCCGCGGCGGGAGCCCGTCCGTGATCGTCGCCGCGCTGATCGGGATCCTCGCCGGCGTCGCCGCCGGGCTGCTGGGGATCGGCGGCGGGATCCTGTTCGTCCCAGCGCTCGCCTTCTTCGCCGGCCTCGGGCACGTCGAGGCGGAGGCGACCTCGCTGCTGGCGATCGTGCCGGTCGCGCTCGTCGGCTCGTGGCGCCAGCACCGCTACGGCAACCTGAGAGCCGACGACGCCGCCGTGATGGGCGCGCTGTCGGTCGCCGGCGCGATCGCCGGCGTCGCGCTCGCCAACGTCGTGCCCGAGCGCGCGCTGAAGATCGGCTTCGCGCTGCTGATGCTCAACCTCGCCCGCCAGCTGCTCGCGCGCGGCCTGCGCGACCGCCGCGCGCGGCTCGAAGCAGCCGCCTGAGCCGGACCTGTGTCATCCAGCTGTCGCTCGGCGACAGCTGGAAGACAGTGGTCGCGCCTCCGCTCAGCCGGTGTTGCGCATGCCGGCGGCGATCCCGGCGACCGTGTGCAGCAGCGGCGTGCGCGCGTCGGCGTCGTCGGCGCGCGTGCGGCGCAGCAGGTCGACCTGCACGTGCGAGAGCGGGTCGATCCACGGGTTGCGGTGGGCGAGGCGCTTGCGCAGCGCTCTCTGGCCGCCGAGCAGGTGGGGGTTGCCGGTGATCTCCAGCACGCGTGCGACCAGCCGCTCGTGCTCCTCGCGGATCGGCGTCCACAGCTCTCTGGCGCCGTCGTCGGTGACCAGCTCGAGGTAGCGCTCGGCGACCCCGAGGTCGGTCTTGAACAGCGACATCTCCAGCATCGAGATGACCATCCGGAAGAACGGCCAGTTCTCGCGCATCTCACGCTGCAGCTCGAGGTCGCCCTCCGCCAGCGCCGTGCCGGCGCCGTACCAGGCCGGCAGCAGCAGGCGGTTCTGCATCCATGCGAAGACCCACGGGATCGCGCGCAGCTCCTGCAGCCTGCGCGAGGCGCTGCGGGCCGCCGGGCGCGAGCCGATGTTCAGCTCCGCCAGCTCGTCGAGCGGCGAGAACTGGTGCAGCAGCGCGTCGAAGCGCGGGTCCTCGTAGATCAGCGCCTGGTAGGCGGAGCGCGAGGTGTCGGCGAGCTTCTGCGCCGCCTCGCGCCAGCGGGCCGGCGGCTGCGCCGGCGGCGCCAGCGTCGCCAGCACGACGCCCGACAGCGTCTGCTCCAGCGCCCGCTGCGCCAGCTCCTTGTGGGCGTAGCGCTGGGAGATCACCTCGCCCTGCTCGGTGATGCGGATGCGGCCGCGGATCGAGCCGGGCGGCTGCGCGACGATCGCGCGGTGGCTCGGCCCGCCGCCGCGCGAGGTGGAGCCGCCGCGGCCGTGGAAGAAGCGCAGCTGCACCTCGTGCGCGTCGGCGCCGGCCATCAGCCGCTCCTGCGCCGCGTACAGCTCCCACTGGGAGGAGATGAAGCCGCCGTCCTTCGCCGAGTCGGAGTAGCCGAGCATGATCTCCTGACGGCGCTCGCAGCCGTCGAGATGGGTGCGGTAGGCCGGGTCGGCGTACAGCGCCTCCATCGTCTCCTCGCCGGCGCGCAGGTCCTCGACGGTCTCGAACAGCGGCACGATCGGCAGCGCCGCGAGGCCGTCGCGACCGACGCCGGCGCGGCGCAGCAGGTAGAGCGCGCAGAGCACGTCGGAGGGCTGGCGCGCCATCGAGATGATCACGGAGCCGAGCGCGCGCGGGCCGTGCTCGCGGACGCCCTGCGCGACCGCGGCGAAGGCCGCCAGCACCGGGTCGGCTCTGTCGCTGCGCGGCGCTCTGAAGCCCTCCAGCGCCGGGATCGCCTGCGCCAGCAGCGCCTGGCGGCCGGCCTCGTCGGCCTCCGCGTAGCCGTCGAGCAGCTGCGCGACGGCGGCCTGCATCGGGCCGGCGTTCTGGCGCACGTCGAGCGCCGCGACGTGGAAGCCGAAGGTCCGCACCTGCACCAGCAGGCGGGCGATCTTGCCGTCGGCGACGCGCTGGGAGGAGAGCGAGTCGCGCACCAGCTCGAGATCGGCGGCGAGCTGCTCGGGGTCGGTGTAGCCGCCCTCCTCGCGCCGCCGCGCGCGCTGGATCCGCGCGCCGATCAGGCCGAGCTTGCGGCGGAACGGCTCGTGCGGGTTGCGGCGGCGGGAGCCGACGTTCGGCAGCTCGGCCTCGTCGCGCTCGACCGAGGTGCGCAGTGAGGGGGAGAGGAAGACGTGGTCGTCAGCCTGCGAGAACTCGCGCGCCAGCGCGTCGACGCGTCTGTGCAGCAGGCGCAGCGCGGTCGTGCGGTGGAGATGGAGCGTGCGCGCGACCGACTCGGGGCCGACCTCCGGGTTGCCGTCCATGTCGCCGCCGGCCCACGAGCCGAAGCGGACGGCCGGGCGCGTCGGCGGCCACGGCACCTCGAAGCAGCGTGACAGCTCGGCCGCCAGCGGCGGGATCGCGTCGAACAGCACCCACTCGAAGAAGAACAGCGTGCGGCGGACCTCGTCCTCGACCAGCGGCCGGGCGCGGCGGACCTCGTCGGTCTGCCACCAGGTCGTCAGCACCTCGCGCAGCTCGTCCTCCAGCGCGCGGCGGCGGCTGGAGCCGGTGCGCGGGTCGTCGAGCTGCTCCATGATCTGCCAGACGCTCTGCTGGTGGTCGAAGACCGAGCGGCGGGTGGCGTCGGTCGGGTGCGCGGTCATCACCAGCCGCACGTCGAGCCGCTCCAGCGCTTCGGCGACGCGGGCGCGGGGGACGCCGTTCAGCTTCCCGGCGGTCGCGGCGAGCGACTCGCGCTGCGGGACGCTGGTGTCGGAGTCATAGGCGCGGCGGCGGCGCAGGCGCTCCAGCTCCTCGGCGATGTTCGCCAGCTGCAGCTGCATCGAGCAGGCGCGCACGTACGGGCCAAGGCGCGCCGCGGGCTGGCCGCGCAGGAACTCGAGCAGCTGCTCGCCCTGCTCTGCGTCGCCGTCGCGCAGGGCCGCGGCGCTGTCGCGCAGCCAGAACAGGCGCTCGCGGAAGGCGCGGCCGTTCTGCTCCTCCAGCACGTCGCCCAGGAGCGACTCCAGCAGCGCGGTGTCGCGGTCGAGGGCGCTGGGATCGGCGGCGCGCGGGGCCGGCGCGGCGGCGTTCGTGGAGGTGGTGGCGGGTGCGGACATCTCGTGTCCATTGTTGCGTGGATGCGTTTGGAACAGGTGTTTCGTGCGTGAACGTGATCGCCGTCCGCGTCAGCTTTCCGGTGGGTGGCGCGCCGCAACGCTCAAGGTACGCCCGCGTCTGCCGAAATATCTGGCGACCCAGCCCGCCGCTGGAGCGCGGTGTCGGCTGTCGCAGACGGGGTGTCGCAAGAAGATCAGGAGGACGGTCGAGGTGAAGGGTTTCCTTGGAATCCGCTGGACCGTCGGACGCAAGCTGACGCTCGCGTTCGGCTTGATGGTCGCGCTCGTGATCGTCATGGGCACGGTGTCGTTCGCCAACCTCAGCTCGCTGGAGGGCAGCCACGACCGTGTCGTGACGGCCGCGTCGGGCGATCTCAGCGCCGCCACGCAGGCGCGCGTCGGCGAGCTGCAGGAGAGCTTCGAGTCGACGCTGTCGACCTCGCGCACGCTGCTGTGGGTCGCGCTGATCTACGGCGTCGTGGTCGCGATCGGCCTCGGGCTGTGGATCACGCTCGCGATGAGAATGCGCACGCGGCGGGTGCTGGCGCGCCTGCACCACCTGCGCGACGACTGCGTCACCAACCTCAGCGCCGGCCTCGCCGCCGTCGCGGCGGGCGACAACACCGTCGAGGTGGTCGCGACGACGAGGCCGATCGCCAGAGTCTCCAGCGACGAGATCGGCGAGATCCAGGTCGGCGTCAACGAGATCCTCGACAAGACGGTCGCCTCGATCGCGCAGTACAACGCGATGCGCGAGGAGCTGCGCGCGGCGCTCGGCGACCGCTCCTGCCTGGAGCCGCTGACCGACCGGCTCGGGACGCTGGAGGCCCACTGCCTCAGCGACCTCGAGCGCGGGATGGAGGCGATGGCCGCCGGCGACCTGACGGTCGAGGTCGTCGCCGTCACCCCGCCGCTGCCCGCGACCGACGGCGAGCGCGGCCGGCTCGCCGAGATCTTCGACGGGATGCTGGAGCGGGCGCAGGCGTCGGTCGGCGCCTACGGCGCGATGCAGGCCAGATTGACGAAGATGCTCGGCGCGATCGCGGAGTCCTCCTCCAGCGTCTCCGCCGCCTCGCAGCAGATGGCGATGACCTCGGAGGAGACCGGCCGCGCGGTCGGCGAGATCGCGCAGACGATCGGCGAGGTCGCGCAGGGCGCCGAGCGCCAGGTGCGCTCGGTGACCGAGGCGCGGCAGATGACGGAGGAGGTGGCGTCCGCCTCCGAGGTCAGCGCCGGCCACGCGCAGGAGACCGCGACCGCCGCCGAGCAGGCGCGCGGGGTCGCCGACGAGGGCGCCGCCGCCGTGGCGCGCGCGACCGAGGCGATGCTGGCGGTGCGCGCGTCGACCGACGAGGCGACCAGCACGATCCGCGCGCTCGGCGAGAAGTCCGGCCAGATCGGCGGGATCGTCGCGACGATCACCGGGATCGCGGAGCAGACCAACCTGCTGGCGCTGAACGCGGCGATCGAGGCGGCCCGTGCCGGCGAGCAGGGCCGCGGCTTCGCGGTCGTCGCCGAGGAGGTGCGCAAGCTCGCGGAGGAGTCGCAGCAGGCGGCCAAGTCGATCGGCGGGCTGATCGAGGAGATCCAGCGAGAGACCGGCCACGCGGTCGAGGTCGTCGAACTCGGCTCGCGCGAGACCGAGGCCGGCGCCGCGACCTTCGAGCAGGCCCGCGCCTCCTTCGAGAAGATCGGCGGCGAGGTCGAGGACATGCACGGCCGCGTCGGCCAGATCGCGACCGCGATCGAGCAGATCGCCGCCTCCGCGCTGCGGATGCGCGAGAGCATGGGCCAGGTCGCGACCGTCGCGGAGGAGTCCTCCGCATCGAGCGAGCAGGTCTCCGCTTCCACACAGCAGACATCGGCTTCCACACAGCAGATCGCCTCCTCCGCCCAGGCGCTCGCGCGCACTGCGGAGGAGCTGGACGCCCTCGTCGGCCAGTTCACGCTGACGCGCTGAGGTACGTCGGCGAGCGGCGACGGCGGCCGCCGCTCGCCCGCCTGCACCGCGGCCCGCTCGCGTCGCCTCCACCGATCCCTGCTGCTTCCCCCTCGGCATGCGACGAGAGAGCAGCGGGGATCGGCTCGGTCCGCACCGTGTGCGAGTCGGCGCCGCGGGTATCTGATCGGCATGACCCGTGACGACGAGAAGGACGACAGAATCGGCCGCGAGCGCGACGGCGTCGGCAAGCCGCCGAGCGGCATCCCGGGCGGCGACCCCGGCGCCAGAGGCGAGGGCGACGAGGACACGCTCCCCGGCGCCCCCGGCGACAGCGACACCCCGCTGGGCGACACCGACCAGCACTCCAGAGTGCCGTCGCAGTAGCGGTCGCCGCTGCCGCCCGCGCCGGCCCGATGAATGGCGCTCTTTGCCCGCATGGCGGTGGAAAAGCGCCATTCACCCGGGTAAGCGCGCCGGCGTCGCCCGTTTGCCGGCGGCGGCCGCGGGCACAGGGGCGGCATGGCACCTCAACCGGATGATCCGCAGCTCGTGCGCAGCTCGCGCAGCTTCCGCGACTCAGGCGCCGGCATCCTGGTCGTCGGCCTGGCGATCGCCGGCGTCGGCGGCCTGATCGCGCTGCTCGGCGCGCTCGTGCTCGACGCGCTCGTCGGCATCGGCGCGATGATCGCCACGCTCGGCACGGTCGTCGCCATCGTCGGCGTCGTCCTGCTGCTCGTCGCGTTCGTCACCAACCGCATGGCCCACCACCGTCCGTTCGCATAGCCCGCGCGCGGACGCCGTCGCGCGCCGTGCTTGCCGGCCCGCGCTGCACTGCCTGCCCGCGTATTGCCCTCGCCGCGCTCGGCCTCCGCAGCGCGGCGCTCGGAGGCGGCCCTGCGCGGGTAGGAGCGGGTCATGGGGCAGTTCGCGTGGGATCCGGGCAGCTATGACGCGCTGATGCGCGAGGAGGTGCCCGGCTACGAGCGGCTCCAGCGGGAGCTGGTCGCCGCGACGGCCGGGGTCGAGGCGACGGCGGTGCTGGAGCTGGGCACCGGCACCGGCCAGACGGCGCGGCGGATCCTCGATGCCCATCCGGCGGCCCATCTGGTCGGGATCGACGCGAGCGAGGAGATGCTCGCCGCGGCCCGCGACACGCTGCTCGGCCGGCCGGCGTCGCTGCTGCCCGGGCGGCTGGAGGAGCCGCTGCCGGCGGGGCGCTTCGAGCTCGTCGTCAGCGCGCTCGCGATCCACCACCTCGACGGGCCCGGCAAGGCCGGCCTGTTCGCACGCGTCGCCGAGGCGCTGGCGCCCGGCGGCCGCTTCGTGCTCGCGGACGTCGTCGTCCCCGGCGACCCGGCCGACGCCGTCGTCCCGCTGGAGGATGGCTACGACCTTCCGGACACCGTCGCCGACCAGCTCGCCTGGCTCGCCGACGCCGGACTCGACCAGCCCCGCGTCACCTGGCACGAGCGCGACCTCGCCGTCCTCGCCGCCGACCGCCCGCCCGGTTGAGCGGCGCGTCGAGCGTCCGCCCACCCGAGCCGCGCTGCTTCCAACGCGCTGGTGAGCGTCGCTGGGGCGCATCCGCGTCTGGCTGGCTGCCGGCCGTACCGCTCGCGGACCACGCACTGCACGATCCGGTTGGGGATATCCACCTGATTTCAGTGGCACTGCTGACTCGCGCGGGGTCCGTGAAGCGTTTTTGCGCAGGGGCGGGTTCGCAATCGGACAAAGCGGCACATTTCCGTCACATCCGGGCCTCGGCCTCGTACCTACAGGTGATGGAGCGCGCGGGAGGCGATCTTGACGAGGTGCTGCTGCGGGCCGCGGGCCGCGGCGACGACGCCGCGTGGGCGCGCTATCGCCGCCGCAACCTGCCGCTCGTCGCGGGCTATCTGCTGCGCCGCGCCGACCCGTCGGCGGTCGCCGAGCTGACGGCCGAGACGTTCGCGGCGGCGCTGCTGGCCAGCGGCGCGTACCTGCCCGGTGCGGCAACCCCGCGCGCATGGCTGCTGGCGTTCGCCGATCGCACGCTGCGCGCG
>JAEXXR010000620.1 GCA_023405705.1 Actinomycetes bacterium | reverse complement strand
GGTCGCGAACTCGGCCCGGCCGGCGCGCGCGGCCGCGCGCAGCGGCTCCAGCTCCGCGTCCGGGACCGGCGCCAGCGCGCGCACGATCCGCGCGTGGATCTCCGGCTCCGGCAGCGTCCCCGGCAGCGGGTCGAGCAGCGGCGCGCGCAGGTGGAAGGTGTTGCGCGGGAACTCGAGGTTGAAGAAGGTCGCCTCCCACTTCTCGAACTGGCTGGCGGCCGGCAGCACGTAGTCGGCGCAGCGGGCCGTCTCGGTCAGCGCGACGTCGATCACGACGACGGTGTCGAGCGCCGCCAGCGCCTCGCGCCAGCGGGCCGAGTCGGCGAGCGAGTGGGCCGGGTTGGCGCTCTCGATCAGCATCGCCCGCAGCCGCTGCGGGTGGTCGGTGAGGATCTCGTCCGGGATCGCGTTGCAGGGGACCATCCCGCCGAGGATCGGCGCGCCGCTGACGGGCGTTCTCGGCACGTCGGTCTTGTAGCGGGCGAGCGGCGCCATCCACGAGTGCAGGTGCATCGCGCCGGGCTTGCCGAAGCTGCCGCGCAGCAGCCAGGTGAGCTTGTTGAGGTAGGAGGAGAGGACGCTGCCCGGCGCCTGCTGGATGCCGAGGTCCTCGAAGGTCGCGATCGACTCGGCGGCGCCGAGCCGGCGGGCGGCCGCCTCGATCGCGTGCAGCGGGACGCCGCAGGCGGCGGCGTGGGCGGGGACGTCGATCGCGCGCAGCGTCGCCAGCACCTCGTCGGCGCCGGTCGTCCGCTCGGCGAGGAAGGCGGCGTCGACGAGGTCCTCCTGCACGAGCACGCCGAGCAGCGCGGAGAGGCACCAGGCGTCGGTGCCGGGGCGGACCTGCAGGTGGTGGTCGGCCAGTCTCGCGGTCTCGGTCGCGACCGGGTCGATCACGATCAGCGCCCGCTGCGGGTCGCTCGCGATCTCCTTCAGCACGACGCGCGCCCGCGGGAACGACTGCGACTGCCACGGGTTCTTGCCGACGAAGACGGCGACCTCGGCGTGGTCGAAGTCGCCGCGCGTGTGGCCGCCGTAGAGGTGGGCGTCGACGAAGCCCTCGCCCATCTTCTCCTGCGCCAGCGCGCTGGAGCGGTATCTGCTGCCCAGCGCGGTCAGGACGGCGCGGCTGTAGGCGCCGCCGAGGTGGTTGCCCTGCCCGCCGCCGCCGTAGTAGAAGATCGTCTCGCCGCCGTGCTCGTCGCGGACCGCGGCGAGGCGCGCGGCGACGTCGGCGATCGCCGTCTCCCAGTCGATCTCCTCGAAGGAGCCGTCGGGACGGCGGCGCAGCGGGCTGCTCAGCCGGTCGCGGCCGTTCTGGTAGTGGTCGAGCCGCAGCGCCTTGTTGCAGGTGTAGCCCTGCGAGGCGGGGTGGGCTCTGTCGCCGCGGATGCGCGCGAGGCGGCGGCCGTCGAGCTGCACCTCGATCCCGCAGTTGCACTCGCACAGGATGCACGCCGTGCTGTGCCAGGGGGCCTGCTCGGATCCGGCCATCGCGCCACGTCCCTCCGCTCGCTCTCCGCGCCACTAGGACACCCGTCTTAGTGCTTGCCGAGCCTACTAGGATGGACGTCCTAGTCAAGCGGGAACCCCCGCGTCCGGTCACGGCGCGGTCGGCACGGAACGGAGCAGGTCGATGGCATCGGACAGCCGGGAGCGAATGGTGCGCAGCGCGGCTCTCCTGCTGCGCGAGCACGGCTACGCCGGTACCGGATTCCGCGACGTGATCGCCCACAGCGAGGCGCCGTGGGGCTCGATCTACCACCACTTCCCGGGCGGCAAGGCGCAGCTCGCCGAGGAGGCCGTCCGCTACGCCGGCGACCTCGTCGCGCAGCTGATCGAGCACAGCCCGCCCGACGACCCGGTCACCACCCTGCGCGGCTTCGTCGCGCTGTGGAGACAGGGCCTGGAGACCAGCGAGTTCCGCGCCGGCTGCCCCGTCGTCGCCGTCGCGACCGAGGCGCCGGCCGACCAGCCGGCGCTGTCGCAGGCGGCCGCCCACGCCTTCGCCCAGTGGGAGCAGGCGCTCGCCGCGACGCTCCGCCGCGCCGGCATATCGAGAGCCCGCGCCCGCCGCCTCGCGACGATCACCGTCGCCGGCATCGAGGGCGCGATCGTCCTCTCCCGCGCCCGCCGCTCCACCCAACCGCTCGACGACGTCGGCAAGGAGCTGGAGCTGGCGCTCAGAGCCGCCGTCGAGGACGCCCGCGCGGGCCGGTGAGGCGCCCGGCCTCCGGGCTCGCCGCCCGAGCCGGCTGACCTCGGAGGTAATCGACGCGGTGACGTCGCCGCGGGAGAGTGGTCGCATCGCAAGCGACCCCCGAACGTGGAGGCCCGAGATGAGCCAGCAGACCGCCGACATCGCCACCGTCGTCGACGACTACATCGCCGTCTGGAACGAGCCCGACGCCATGCGCCGGCAGGAGCTGATCGCACGCACCTGGACCGAGGACGGGACCTACCTCGACCCGTTGATGGAGGGCGGGGACCCGGAGCAGATCGGCGCGATGGTCGGCGCCGCGCAGGCGCAGTTCCCCGGCCACCGCTTCGAGCTGACCGCCGGCCCCGACGCGCACCACGACGTCGTCCGCTTCACCTGGACGCTCGTCGCCGTCGAGACCGGTCAGCCCGCCGCCGTCGGCGTCGACTTCGCGACCGTCGCGCCCGACGGCCGCCTGCGCAGCGTCACCGGCTTCCTGGAGCCGGCGGCAGCCGCCTGAGGCGCGCTCCGGACGGGCGCGGGCGCCCGAGACGTGCGGCGGCGGGCCTGGCCGCCGCGCGCGGCGTGGCAGGGCCGGGCGGCGGCGTGATGAACTACCCGTCACCGTGCGCCGTCCCGCCCTCCCGCTGCTGCTCGTCTGCCTCGCCGGCCTGCTGGCGCTGATCGCGCTGCCGGCGGTCTACGTCCGCGGCGAGATCGCGAACGAGCGGGCGCTCGCCGACCGCG
>JAEXXR010000336.1 GCA_023405705.1 Actinomycetes bacterium | reverse complement strand
GCGGTGGGCGTCGACGTGGCCGCCGATCAGCTCGACCAGCCGCGGCCAGGCGCCGACGGGGAGGTCGTGGCCCATGCCGGCGATCGTCTCGTGGCGGGCGTCGGGGATCGCGTTCGCGGTCGCCGTGCCGCCCGACGGGTGGACGAGCATGTCGCGGTCGCCGTGGATCACGAGCGTCGGCGCGGTGATCCGCTGCACCTCGCGCGTGCGGTCGCCCGACTTCATGATCGCCGCGAGCTGACGGGCGACGCCGGCCGGGTCGTGGCCGCGGTCGAAGGCGAGACCGGCGTCGGCGCGGACCTGCGCCTCGTCGAACGGGAAGCCGTGGGAGCCGATGTGGCGCCACAGCACGACCGCCTTCTCGATCGACTTCTCGCGGTCCTTCGACGGCGGCTTCGACATCAGCCGCCAGGTCGACAGCGCCGGCCGGCCGCTTCTCTTCGCGCCGGTCATCGACATGATCGAGGTGAGGCTGCGGACCCGCTCGGGCTGACGGGCGGCGAGCACCTGGCCGATCATGCCGCCCATCGATCTGCCGGCGACGTGGACCGAGCCGAGGCCGAGCGCGTCGAGCAGGCCGGAGGTGTCGAGCGCCATCGCCCCGAGCGCGTACTGGCGGTCGGAGAACCTGCGGATGCCGAGCTGGACCGGCGACGGCGGCTTGATCTGCTTCAGGTGGGTCGAGCGGCCGACGTCGCGGTTGTCGAAGCGGATCACGAACAGGCCGCGCGCGGCGAGCTGGCGGCACAGCTCCAGCGGCCAGGCGTGGAGCTGCTGGCTGAGGCCGGAGATCAGCAGCAGCGGCTCGCCGGCCGGGTCGCCGATCGTCTCGACGCACAGCTCGATCCCGCGTCCGACCGCGACGATCCGCTCGGGCTCGTGCGGCAGCTCCTGTCCGGTGGTCATCCCCGTCTCCTCATCGCCGGTACCGATGCGTACCACGGTACCGAGCGGTACCGTGGCTTGTCCAGCCGGAGCCCGGCGGCGATCACTGGCGCTCTGTCGTCGCCATCCGACGACGAAGCGCCAATGATCCGGGGCGCGGCGGCTAGAGGAGCGGGGCGCGGCGGTCGCTCCATGGCTTCGCTTCCTCGAGTTGCGCGGCGAGGCGCAGCAGGCGGCCCTCGCCGCCGAGCGGCGCGACGAACTGGACGCCGAGCGGCAGGCCGGTCTGGGTCCAGTGCAGCGGGACGCTCATCGCCGGGCGGCCGGTCAGGTTCGCCAGCTGCGTGAACGGGACCCAGCCGAGGTTGTCGTCGATCATTCTGTCGACCAGGCCGACCCGTCTCAGGACCGACGCGGTTCTCGTCTTCAGCAGCGCCTCGGCGAGCGGTCTCAGCTGTCTCGGCGTGTCGAACTGGCCGATCCGCGGCGGCGGCGTCGCCAGCGACGGCGTCAGCAGCAGGTCGAAGCGGTCGTGGAAGCCGGCCAGTCTGCGCACGTGCTCGTGGCGGCGCTCGACCGCCGCGACGTACTCGACCGCCGTCGTCTTGGAGCCGATCGCGGCCATGATCAGCGTGTCCTGCTCGAAGCCCTCGCGGCCCGCGCCCGTCAGCGCTCTCACGTGGCCGACCTCGTAGGCGGCGTTCGCGAACCAGAGCGTGAGGAAGTCGCGCGCGAGCGCGCCGTCGTCGACCGGCGAGGCGACCGCCTCGACGTGGTGGCCGAGCGACTCCAGCAGCGCCGCCGCCTCCGTCACGGCCGTGACCGCCTCGCGGTCGACGGCGCTGTTGATCGCCGAGGAGGCGTGGAAGCCGATCCGCAGCCTGCCGGGATCCTGGCCGACCTCGTCGAGGTAGGCGCCGGGCGGCATCGCGGGCGCGTAGGGGACCGTCTCGTCGGGGCCGGCGAGCACGTCGAGCATCGCGGCGCTGTCGCGGACGGTGCGGGAGACGACGCCGTTGGTCGCCGCGCCGAGCAGCGGCTCGCCGGTGCTCGGGCCGAACGGGACGAGGCCGCGGCCGGCCTTCAGGCCGAAGAGGCCGCAGCAGGCGGCCGGGATGCGGATCGAGCCGCCGCCGTCGCTGGCGCCGGCGACCGGGACGATCCCCGCCGCGACCGCCGCCGCCGAGCCGCCCGAGGAGCCGCCGGGCGTGTGGTCGAGGCCCCAGGGGTTGCGCGCGGCGCCGAACAGGTCGGGCTCGGTGACGCCCTTGGCGCCGAACTCCGGCGTGTTGGTGCGGCCGAAGACGACGACGCCGGCGTCGAGCCAGCGCTGCACGACCGTCGCGTGCTCCAGCGCCGGCAGCTGCGCGAGCGCGCGGCAGCCGTAGCTGGACGGGACGCCGGCGTACTCCTGGCCGAGGTCCTTGAGCAGGAACGGGACGCCGGCGAACGGCCCGCTCAGGTCGTCGTCGAGCCGGGCGGCCGCCTGCGCCTCCATCGGGCGGACGATCGCGTTGACCTTGCCGCCGACCGCCTGCGCCCGCTGCTGCGCGGCCTCCAGCGCCTCGGCCGCGGTCAGCTCGCCGCCGGCGATCGCCTCTGCCAGCCCGAGCCCGTCGAGTGCCGCGTAGTCACTGTGGTCCATGCGGCCCATCCTCTCCGATCGGGCTGAGACGGGCGCCGCACAGCGCGGGCGCGCCAGCGGGGCGGCGCGCGCTGCACCTGCGAGCCGGCACGGCATCGGGCAGGCCGAGGCGGGCGCTCGCGCGACCGAGACGGGAGCGCCGACGCGCTCGTCTGCGACCGTCCGGGAACTCCTGCAAACTGCGCCGAAGCAGCTTCACCGGACGGCAACCGTCCTGACTCCGGCATCTCGCTTACAATGGACGGATGCCCGCTCCCGACTCCCGCCGTCGTCGCAAGCCCGCGGCCGACGCCTCGCGCAAGCGCCGCTCCGTCCACAAGGACGTCGCCGCCGCGATCGACTACCGCAATCCGGAGACGCTCCGCCCGTTCCTGACCGAGCGCGGGAAGATAAAGGCGCGCCGCACGACCGGCCTCAGCCGCGTCGACCAGTCGAAGCTCGCCAGACACGTCAAGCGCGCTCGCGAGCTGGCGCTCCTCCCCTACGTCGCCGCCTCCGGCAACGAGCGTCCCTCCCGCGGCCGCGGCCGCAACTAGGCACTGACGGTCTCCCCGAGACCGCTCGGCGGCGGACGCGCATGACGCACCGCCGCCCCTCTGCGCCCGCCGGTGAGCGGGCGCTTCTCGTTCTGGAGCGGATCGCGGC
>JAEXXR010000265.1 GCA_023405705.1 Actinomycetes bacterium | reverse complement strand
GCTCAGCAGCGAGCGGCGGCGCTCGCCGGGGGCCGAGCGGGTCCCGCGCTCCAGCGCGGCGCCCTCGCGGACCCAGCCCTCGTGCAGCGCCCGCGGCTGGCACAGCTCGCAGACCTCGCGACGGGTGCCGCCGGCGATGTACGTCTCCGCACGTTCGCCGCGCAGCAGGGTCCGGCCGCACACGTCGCACGAGACGTGAGCCTGCGTCGTCCGGATGTCTCGCGTCGTCATGAGGCCGACGAGGGTAGCAACCCCCGCCGACCGCCAGGAACCAGGAGCTTCGTCAGGCGTGCGCGGCCGCAGCCTCCTCCCGCGCCTGCTCGACGACTCTGCCGGCGAGGTGCGGCGGCACCTCCTCGTAGTGGTCGAACTCCATCGCGAACTCGCCCTGGCCGCCCGTGATCGCGCGCAGATCTGGCGCGTAGGCGAGCATCTCGGCCATCGGCACCTCGGCCCTGACCTCGGTCATCCCGCCGGCCGGCTCCATCCCCAGCGGCCGGCCGCGGCGGCTGTTGAGGTCGCCGATCACGTCGCCGACCGAGTCCTCCGGGACGGTCACCGCGACCTGCATGATCGGCTCCAGCAGCACCGGTCTGGCGTGCTCCAGCGCGTCTCTCATCGCGTGCGAGCCGGCGACCTTGAACGCCATCTCGGAGGAGTCGACGGAGTGGTAGGAGCCGTCGACCAGCCGCACGCGCACGTCCTTGACCGGGTAGCCGGCGACCGCGCCGTGCTCCATCGCCTCGACGACGCCTCTCTCGACCGCCGGGATGAAGCCGCCGGGGATCGCGCCGCCTCTGATCGCGTTGACGAACTCGAAGCCCGCGCCGGCCTCCAGCGGCTCGATCTCGATTCTGCAGTCGCCGAACTGGCCGCGGCCGCCGCTCTGCTTCTTGTGGCGTCCATGTGCCTTCGCGCCGGCCCGGATCGTCTCGCGGTACGGGACGCGCGGCGGCTTCAGCGTCACCTCCGCCCCGAACCGCTCGCTCAGACGGGCGATCACGACCTCGACGTGGATCTGCGACAAGCCCGCGACGATCTGCTCGCCGGTCTGCTCGTCGCGGTGGAGGTCGATCGTCGGGTCCTCCTCCTGGAGCCGTCTCAGCGCCGTGAAGACCTTGTCCTCGTCGCCCTTCGTCCGCGGCTCGATCGCGAACGCCATCACGGGCGCCGGCAGCGGGATCGACGGCATCTCGATCGGCTCGTCGCGCGCGGCCAGCCAGTCGCCCGAGCGCGTCTCCTTCAGCTTCGCGACCGCGCCGATGTCGCCCGGGCCGAACTCGTCGGCGTGGATCGTCTCGCGGCCGTTGAACGTCAGCAGCTGGCCGATCCGCTCCTTCGCGTGGGCGCGGGTGTTGAGCACGTGGCTGTCGTGGCGCATCACGCCCTGGTAGACGCGGAAGAGGTTGATGCGCCCGGCGAACGGGTCGGCGCGCGTCTTGAAGACGTAGGCGTAGAGGTCGGCCTCCTCGACCGCCTCCAGCGTCATCCCGGCGACCTCCAGCCCGCCGTGCTTCACCGGCGAGGGCAGGTCCTCGACGATCGCGTCGAGCAGCCGGTTGACCGCGAGGTTGCGCGTCGCGACGCCGCAGGTGACCGGGAACAGCGCGCCGTGGTTGGTCCCCTCCTTGAGCGCGTCGACGATCTCCTGGTGGGAGATCTCCGCACCCTCGAGGTAGCGCTCCATCAGCGCGTCGGAGTTCTCGGCGACCTCGTCCATCAGTCTCTCGCGGTAGGTCTGGGCCTCCTCGGCCAGCTCCTGCGGGATCGGGATCTCGCGGCAGTTGTCGCGGCCGTCGCCGTCGTAGGCGTACGCCTTCATGTCGACGAGGTCGATCACGCCGCTGACCTCGTGCTCGCTGCCGATCGGGATCTCGGTCGCGACGACGTGCGGGCCGAACGAGGCCTTGAGCGACTCCAACGTGCGGAAGAAGTCGGCCCGCTCGCGGTCGAGCATGTTGACGAAGACGAGGCGCGCGAGATCGAGTTCGGCGGCGCGCTGCCACAGCCGCTGTGTCGAGACCTCGACGCCCATCACGGCGTTGACGACGAAGATCGCGGACTCGCAGACGCGCAGCGACCCGAGCGCGTCGGCGACGAAGCTCGGCTCCCCGGGCGTGTCGATCAGGTTGACCTTGCGGTCCTGCCACTCGAAGGTCGCGAGCGCCGCCGAGATCGACATCTGGCGCGCCTTCTCGTCGGGGTCGGCGTCGGAGAAGGTCGTGCCGTCGGTCACCTTGCCGAGGCGGTTGGCGGCGCCGGCGGTGTAGAGCAGAGCCTCGTGCAGCGAGGTCTTCCCGCTGCCGCGGTGTCCGACGAGGGCGACATTCCGGATCCTGCCGGCGGACTTGTGCATGCCCGATCTCCTCTGCTCGTTGGAGATCCGACACTACCTCCGGCGCACCGGCCCCGCCAAGGGGCCGGTCACCGTGTGATCACGCCAGGTTTCAGATCCGCTAGATGCCGGCTTCGGCGTCTTCGGCCTGGAGCCTGGAGCGCAGCCGCAGCACGGCCTTCGTGTGCAGCTGCGAGATGCGCGACTCGGTCACGCCGAGCACCTCGCCGATCTCGCGCAGCGTGAGGTTCTCGTAGTAGTAGAGGGCGATCACGAGCTTCTCGCGCTCCGGCAGGCGGGCGATCGCGTCGGCGACGCGGTCCTTCAGCTCGCTGGCGTCGACGATCTTCTCCGGATCCGGGGCGTCCGGGTCGTGGAGCGTGTCGAGCAGCGATATCTGGTCGCCGCTGGCGTCCGAGACCGTCCACAGCTCGTCGAGCGCGGCGATCGTCGAGTTGGAGATCTGGATCAGCGCGTCCTGGAACTCGTCCATCGACATGTCGAGCTCGTGCGCCATCTCCTCGTCGGTCGGAGCGCGCTGGAGTCTGTGCTCCAGCTTGGCGTTGGCGCGCTCGATCTCACGCGCCCGCGCCCGCACCGAGCGCGGGACCCAGTCGAGCGAGCGCAGCTCGTCGATGATCGCCCCGCGGATGCGCGGGATCGCGTATGTCTCGAACTTGATCTCGCGCCCCAGGTCGAAGCGCTCGATCGCCGAGATCAGGCCGATGAGGCCGTATGAGATGAGATCGGCCTCCTCGACATGGGCAGGCAGTCCCGAGGCCATCCGGCCCGCGACGTACTTGACCAACGGTGAGTAGGCCACGACCAGCCGCTCGCGCGCACGTCCGTCGCCGCTCGCCTTGTAGCGGCGCCAGAGATCCTTGAGCTCGATCGCTTTGACGTTCGTTTCCAGCGCCGTCCCCTCGCTATGCCCGAGGATGGCTCTTGGCGTATGCCGACCTCAGCCTCGCGGACTCTACCCGAGTGTAGACCTGAGTCGTAGAGATGCTCGCATGACCGAGCAGCTCCTGGATCACCCGGAGGTCCGCCCCATTTTCCAGCAAATGCGTCGCGAACGAATGTCGGAGGGCGTGCGGAGACACGCTCCCGACCGTCGCGACGCCGGCGGCCTGACGCGCCCAGACGCGCAGCCGGCGGCGCACGTCGGAGGTCGACAGGCGCCGTCCGGACTTCGAGAGGAACAGCGCGCGGTCGCTGTCGACCGTCGCCAGCGCCCCTCGCGCCTTCTCCAGATAGCGTGCGATCGCGGCCATCGCCGGCTCGCCGGTCGGCACGATCCGCGTCTTGGAGCCCTTGCCCTCGACCCGCACCAGCTCGCCGTCGAAGTCGACCGACTCGACGTCGAGCGTGACCAGCTCCTCGGCGCGCAGGCCGGAGGCGTAGGCGAGCTCGAAGAGGGCGCGGTCGCGCAGCGCCAGCGCCGTGTCGGCCGGGATGCGGTCGAGCAGCGCGGCGACCTCGGCAGGCTTCAGCACCTGCGGCAGCTTCTGCGCCTTGCGCGGCGCCGACAGCAGGTCGGCCGGATTCTGCTGCAGCTCGCCGTGCTCGACGAGCGTGCGGAAGAGCGAGCGCAGCGACGCCAGCTTGCGCGCCACGGTCGTCGGCGCCTGTCTCGCCTCGGTCAGGCCGGCGGCGTAGCGGCGCAGGGCGCGCGGGTTGACGTCGGCCGGGCCGAGCCGGTGGCGGTCGGCCCAGCGGACGAACTGGAGCGCGTCGACGCCGTAGGCGTGGCGCGTCTTCTCGGCGGCGCCACGGCGGCGCAGGTCCTGCTCCAGCAGATGCAGCGCCCGGCGCCAGGCCTCGCTCGGAGGCGCGCTAGGCTGCGGAGCCATGGCGTTGTTCTTCATCGACACAGGCACCGGTCAGGTCGCCACCCGGAGACAGCTGATCGAGGCCGGCATCGCGTCCGAGCCCGACGGCCCGGAGCGCCCGTGGTTCCGCATCCAGGGCACGGACGATGCGACGACCCTGTGGTACGCGGTGATGCGGAAGAGAACGCGTGGAATCTTCATCGGCGCTCTCGCTATTCGCCACAGCGACCACCACGCCTCCTTGCTGAACGAAGGTTGGGAGGAAGTCGTCGTCGAGGAGTTGCGCGCCGGACCGTCCACGGGCAGCGCTCAGGCGATGTAGATCGGCGCCCCGACGGGCGTCTGGTCGTACAGGTCGATCACGTCCGGAACCGCCATCCGCACGCATCCGTGCGAGGCCGCCGTCCCGAGCGAGTAGACCGCGTCGGTGCCGTGGATCCCGGCGCCGTCGAATATCCCCATCCAGCGCGCCTTCAGCGGATTCGACGGACCCGGCGGGATCGACTGACCCGCGAGATCGCCGGCCCAGGCGCTGTTCGGGACGCTCCAGGTCGGGTCGACGACCTTGTTCTGGATCGCGTACAGGCCGGCCGGCGTGTCGAGCCCGATCGCGCCGATCGCGACCGTGTAGGTCTTCGCCAGTCTCAAGTCCTTCCACAGGTGGAGCTTGAAGCTGGCGCGGTCGACGGTGATCACGGTCGGGTACTCCTTCGCCAGCTGCGCGGTCGTGACCTTCGGCTCGACCCGCTTCACGAACGCCGGCACCGTGCGGTCGCCCCCGGCCGTCGCGAGCTCGCGGCCGACCGCCCGCCGCAGCCGCCGTCTCTGCAGCGTGATCCCGTCCTGGCCCTCGACCTCGCCGAGCGAGCTGCCGCTGAAGGCGACCGCCGCGTCCTTCGGCGCCTGGTCGACGCTCGCTGCGACGCGCGCGACGAAGCGGTCGACGGCGGCGCGGTCGAAGGCGACCTGCGGCTCGACGGCCGCGTCGACCTCGCCGCCCGTGACCGTCCGGCCGACGCGGGCGAAGATCGAGCCGTCGCGGCTGCGCGCCAGCGCCTCGTCGACCATCCCGTCGAGGTCGACCTCCACCCCGGCCTTGCGCGGCGACAGCGGGAAGCGCTGCCGCTCGTAGGTGACGACGACCGGTCTGCGCAGCGCGTCGCCGACCGTCGCCTCCAGCTTCGCCCGCGCCGCGGCCGGCTTCAGCCCGCCGACGTCGACGCCGGCGACGGTCACGCCGTCCGCGATCGTGTCGCGCTGGCTGCGATCGACGGCGAACGCGCCCACCGCCCCGACCAGCAGGACGGCGGTGACGACGGCGACGATGACGATCTGACGCTTCTGCACCCCGGTCTCCCGCGGCGCAGTCTACGGGCGCCCCGGGCGGAAGCGCGACGATGCACAGCTTCTCGATGCGAAACGACCGCGAAGACGGTCGCCTCGGGTGCCTGAGCGCTCAGGCGCGCGGCGTCGCGGTGCCGTCCAGCACCGGCGCGAGCAGCCGCGCGAGCTGCTCCCAGTCGGCAGCGGCGATGACGCCCTCCTCCTCGCACAGCTCGCGGTTCCACGGGTGCAGGATCGTCGCCGGCACGATCCCGGCGTCCTGGGCACGCAGGATGTTCTCGGGGCTGTCGTCGATCAGCACGTCGATCGCGATCTCGCTGCAGCGCGTCACCTTGTCGAAGGAGCAGTACAGCTCGTCGTGGGGCAGCCCGATCCGGTCGAGCCACTCGGCGGTGTGGCCGTGCGTCTCGTCGGCGCGATGGCTCGTGATGTGGATGAAGTGGCCGGCCTCGTGCCACGCCGTGACCGTCTCGACCGCACCCGCGTACGGGACCGCGTCGAGCACGTGGACGGCGGCGTGGCTCTCGGCCGTCAGCGCCGCGAGCTGCTCAGGCCGCAGCCGGTCGATCTCGTAGGTGATCTGGTGCTCGTAGTCGAGCGCGATGCCGAAGCGCTTGCGCGCGAGCTTCGAGAACAGCTGCCAGTAGTCGTGGAGGGTGGAGTCGATGTCGATCGCGATGCGCATTGGTCCAGGTAGGGTAGACGGGCGATGGGGCGCGCGACGGCAGCCGCGGACAGGCGGCACGGGGACGACGGGACGGGGGCCGAGCCGCCCGTCTGGATGACGGTCGACTGGCGCGAGCACGCGCGCTTCCTGCAGGTCGACGGGCGCTGGGCGAACGTCGTCGAGCTCGGCGAGGGGCCGCCGATCCTGTTCGTCCATGGCCTCTCCGGCTGCTGGCAGAACTGGCTGGCGCAGCTGCCCGCGTTCGCCGAGCGCCACCGCGTGATCGCGGTCGACCTGCCCGGCTTCGGCGGCTCGCAGCTGCCCGAGCGCGAGATCTCGATCGCCGGCTACGCCGCCTTCCTCGACCGCGTCTGCGACCTGCTGGAGGTCGACGAGCCGCTGACCGTCGTCGGCAACTCGATGGGCGGCTTCGTCGCCGCCGAGCTGGCGCTGGAAGTCCCACAGCGGGTCGAGCGGCTCGTGCTCGTCTCCGCCGCCGGCATCTCCTCCGACCGGCTCAAGCGCGAGCCGGCGCTGACGGTCGCGCGCGGGATCGGGCTCGTGACCGCCTGGGCCGCGACCCGCCACGAGGCGCTGGCGCGCCGTCCCGGGCTGCGCAGGCTCGGCCTCCGCTTCGTCGTGCGCCACCCGGAGCGGCTGTCCGCGCCGCTCGCCTTCGAGCTGATGCAGGGCTCCGGCAAGGAGGGCTTCCTGCCCGCGCTGGGAGCGGTGATCGGCTATCCGCTGCGCGACCGGCTGGAGCAGATCGTCTGCCCGACGCTGATCGTCTGGGGCGAGGACGACCGCGTGATCCCGGTCAAGGACGCCGCCCGCTTCGAGCGGCTGATCCCGGACGCCCGCGCCGTCGTGCTGCCCGACACCGGCCACGTCGCGATGCTCGAGCGGCCGGTGATCTTCAACCACCTGCTCGAAGGGTTCCTAGCCGAGTAGGCCGGCCGCCGCCGGTAGGCGGCCTCCCCCACCGCGCCGCTCGGCCGCCGCTTCGACCGCCGCGCCGCGCCGCCCGGCC
>JAEXXR010000253.1 GCA_023405705.1 Actinomycetes bacterium | reverse complement strand
CGCCGGGGGCGGTCGCGTTGACGGCGCGGGCGCCCTCGCGGTCGGACTCGGCGCCGTCGACGTCGGTCCAGGCGGCGCAGTTGACGATCGCGTCGGCCTTCGACGCGACGACGGCCGCGGCGACGGCGACCGGGTCGGTCACGTCGAGCTCGGCGCGCGACAGCAGCAGCGGCTCGACCCCGGCGGCGCCGGCGGCCAGCGCGACGTCCTGTCCGAGCATCCCCCGCGCCCCCGTCACCAGGAGGCGCTGGCTCATATGGTCACCGGAACCGGGAAGGCGAGCCGCAAGGCGCGCGTTCCCAGTGAAAGCCGAGGCCGCAGGCCGAGCGCTCTCACGGGATCCCGATCTCCGAGTTGTCGCCGACCATGAAGCGGTGGGCGCGCGGCTGGCGGGCGTCGCGGTGGATCTTCACGTTGCGCCCGAGCAGCGAGGACTCCATCCGCCCGTCGAGGTTGCGGACCGACGAGCCGGCGAGCAGGATCGAGTGCTCGACCTCGGCGTTCTGGATCTCGCAGTCGGCGTCGATCGCCGTGTACGGGCCGACGTAGCAGTCGGTCAGCCTCGCGCCGGCGCCGATCACGGCCGGACCGCGGACCGTCGCGCGGATCAGCGTCGCGCCGGCCTCGACGACCACGCGCCCGTCGACGCTGGAGTCGATCAGCTCGCCGTCGATGCGCTGCTCGATCGCGTCGAGGATCAGGCGGTTGGCCTCCAGCATGTCGTCGAGGCGGCCGGTGTCCTTCCACCAGCCGCGCACGACGTGCGGCTCGACCCGCTGCCCGCTGTCGACCAGGTGCTGGATCGCGTCGGTGATCTCCAGCTCGCCGCGTCTCGACGGTCTGATCGCGCGGGCGGCGTCGTGGATCTCCGGCGTGAACATGTAGACGCCGACCAGCGCGAGGTCGGTCGCCGGCTCCTTCGGCTTCTCGACCAGGCGGGTGACGCCGCCGTCGCCGTTCAGCTCCGCGACGCCGTAGTTCTCCGGGTCGTCGACCGGCGTCAGCAGGATCAGCGCGTCGGGCTCGTTGGCGCGGAACGCCTCCACGAGGTCGAGCATCCCGCCCTGCAGCAGGTTGTCGCCGAGGTACATGACGAACGGCGCGTCCTGCAGGAACGGCTCGGCCGTCAGGACGGCGTGGGCGAGGCCGAGCGGCTCGTCCTGGAGGATGTAGGTGATCTCGACGCCGAACTGCGAGCCGTCGCCGGCGACCTCGCGGATCTCCTCGCCGGTCTCGGGCGCGATGATGATGCCGATCTCGCGGATGCCGGCGGCCGCCATCGCCTCGATCCCGTAGAAGAGCACGGGCTTGTTCGCGACCGGCACGAGCTGCTTGGCGCTCGTGTGCGTGATCGGCCGCAGTCGGGTGCCTTTGCCCCCGGACAGGATGAGTCCCCGCAGATCCTTCATCGTCGGCAAGCGTAACGACCCGGCCACGGCGATGTTTCGCGGAAGCCGCCGCCGTCAGTAGACCCCGGCGAGCTTGCGGTGATCCCACGTGACGGGCTCGTTCTCCGCGACGAACTGCATCGCGACCCGCTTCGGCGCCTGCCCGCGGACCATCTGCTCGACCTCCGCCGACAGCTCTCCGCCGCCGCCGTAGCGGGCGAACAGCTCCAGCCCGAAGGCGGTGACCGTGTCGACGTCGCGGTGGAGGCGGGCGCGGGCCTTGACCATCACGCCGCGCAGCTGGTCGTAGGTCTCGCCGCTCTCGACCTGGAGCGTGACGCGGTCGTCGCGCTCGAGGTTCTTCACCTTCTGCGATCTCGCGTAGGTCCAGGCCCACAGCTCTCCGTCGCGGACCGTGTACCAGAGCGGCATCAGATGCGGCCAGCCGTCTCTCCCCACGGTCGCGAGGACGACGGTGCGCTGCTCGTCGAGGAAGGCGGCCAGCTCATCCTCGCTCATGCGGATCAGGTCGCGTCGGCTCATGGGCGCGAGCCTAGATGGTCGGATGCGGCCCGTGTTCCGCCTGAGAAGAGGAGTGTGCGAATCCTAATCTTGACAAAGTCGGTCGAGAATGCGGTATTGTTTTTCGACACCGCGAGCTCGCGCTGCCCCCAGGGGTCCGGCTGAGCGGCGCACAGCTCGCACAGGGGTTCATCCACATCCGTCCAGGAGCGCCAGCCGTGTCGAGACGTCCGTTTCCACCTGCCGTGGCCGTGATCCGCACGCTCGCGGCGCTCGCCCTCGCCGTCGCCGCGACGCTCGCGGCCGCCTCCGTAACGGCGCAGCCCGCCGGCGCGGCAGCCCCGAAGGCGAAGGCGAAGAAGCCCGTCGCGAAGGTCGCGCTGACGCAGGCGAAGGCGGGCGGCCGCAGCGTCGCGCTGCGCGGCCGCGTCACGCTCCCGCTCGACACGCCGCAGCAGCGCCGCCGCACGCGGGTCGCCTTCACGCTGAAGGACGCGACGGGCAGGACGGAGCGCTTCGCCGCGGCGATCGACGCGAGACGCGGCTTCAGGGTCACGCGCACGACGAAGTTGACCGGACGGCTCGCGCTCACGGCGCGGGTCACGATCGGCGGCAGGGGGACCGGCGCTGCGCTGCGCCGCACGCTCACGGTGAAGGTCGCCGCGACGCAGGGCGGGGGCGGCGGCGGGACGGGTGCGCCGGGCGGCGGCGGCCCGGCACCGGGC
>JAEXXR010000223.1 GCA_023405705.1 Actinomycetes bacterium | reverse complement strand
GGCTGGCTCCGTCGCGGTCGTCGGACTCGGGCCGGCCGGGCCGCGGTGGCTCACGCCGGAGGCGCGCGAGGCGCTGGCCGGCGCCGATCACGTCGTCGGCTACAAGACCTACGTCGACCGGGTGCCGGGGCGGGTCGGGCAGCAGCGACATGCGAGCGACAACCGCGTCGAGGCCGACCGCGCGCGGCATGCGCTGGAGCTGGCCGCCGCAGGCGGAAAGGTCGCCGTCGTCTCCTCCGGCGATCCGGGGATCTTCGCGATGGCCGCCGCAGTGATGGAACAGCTCGAAGCAGGCGGCGAGCGGTTCCGCGCAGTCGACGTGCGCGTCGTGCCCGGTCTCTCCGCGATGCAGGCGGCCGCCGCGCGTGTCGGCGCGCCGCTCGGCCACGACTTCTGCGTGCTGTCACTGTCGGACGTGCTGAAGCCGTGGTCGGTGATCGAGCGCCGGCTCGACGCGATCGGCGCCGCCGACCTCGCGCTGGCGGTCTACAACCCGCGCTCGAAGACCCGCCCGACGCAGTTGGAGGAGGCGCGCGCGATCCTGCTGCGCCACCGCGCGCCGGAGACCCCGGTCGTGGTGGCGAGAGCGGTCGGCGCGCCGTCCGAGCACGTCGCCGTCACGACGCTCGCGCAGTTCGACGCGGAATCGGTCGACATGCGCACCCTGCTGCTGGTCGGCTCGTCGCAGACCCGCGTCTTCGGCGACGGAAACGGAGCCGGCCCCGCGCGCGTCTACACCCCGCGCACCTACCCGGGGTGAGCGGCCGGCTGGGGCCTCAGGCGGACTGGGCGGTGGCGACCGAGGGGTTCGCTCCGCCTCAGGCGGATCGGGCGGCGACGACCCAAGCGTACGCCGCTTCGACCGTCTCGACCGCCTCGACGCCGGCCGGGAGCGGCGGGCGGCGGACGACGATCACGGGCAGGCCGCGCTCGCGGGCGGCGTCGAGCTTCGCCTCGGTCAGCCTCCCGCCGCTGTCCTTCGTGATCACGAGGTCGAGCCGGTGACGGTCGATCAGCTCCAGCTCGCCGGCGAGCGTGTACGGGCCGCGGTCGAGCAGCAGCTCGTGGTCGCGCGGCAGCGGCGGCTCGGGCGGGTCGACGCAGCGGATCAGGAAGAAGGCGTCGCTGCCCGCGAACGCCGGCAGCCCTTGCCGACCGGTGGTCAGCAGCACGCGCGTACCGAGCGACGGGATCAGCGCGGCGGCCTCGTCGAGATCGTCGGCCCACGTCCAGCGGTCGACACCGGACCGTTCGCTCCAGCCGGGCCGAGCGAGCCGCAGCAGTGGCACGCGGCCGGTCGCCGCCGCCTGGGCGGCGCTGGCCGAGATCCGCTCGGCGAAGGGATGGGTCGCGTCGACGACGCGGTCGATCCGCTCGTCGCGCAGCCACCCGGCCAGCTTCTCGGGACCGCCGAAGCCGCCGATCCGCACCTCCCCCACCGGCAGCCGCGGCCGCGCGACGCGACCGGCCAGCGACGAGATCACCGCTACGTTGTCGCCATGCAGCAGCGCCGCCAGCTCGCGCGCCTCCCCCGTGCCGCCGAGGATCAGGACGCGCATCGGAGGCTCTCCACATGAGTGATGGACTCGCCCGCGCGACCGACGGTAGCCATGGCAGTGCGCTGCGGCGTGGGTGGACGACCGGCGCCTGCGCGACCGGGGCGACGAAGGCCGCCTACGCCGCGCTGCTGACCGGCGCCTTTCCCGACCCGGTGACGGTCAGACTGCCGGGCGGCCAGGAGCCAGCTTTCGCGCTGGCCGTCGAGCGGCTGGAACGAGCGGGCGCTTCGAGCGGGGCCGAGGACGGCGCCGGAGACGGAACCCCGACCGGCGCCGCCGCACGCAGCGGCGCGACCGTGGCCGCAGACAGTGGCGCCATCGTCGCCGCCACCGCCGGCGTGATCAAGGACGCCGGCGACGACCCGGACGTGACGCACGGAGCGCTCGTGCTGGCGACGGTGCGGCGTGGCGCGGCCGGCTCGGGCGTCGTCTTCGAGGCCGGCGACGGGGTCGGGACGATCACGCTGCCGGGGCTGCAGCTGCCGCCCGGCGAGCCGGCGATCAATCCCGTCCCGCGCAGATTGATGCGGGGAGTGGTCGCAGAGCTGGCGGAGGTTCATGGCGACAGCGGTGACGTCATCGTCACGATCGGCGTCGAGGGTGGCGAGGAGCTCGCCACGAAGACCTGGAACCCGCGGCTGGGGATCGTCGGCGGGCTGTCGATCCTCGGCACGACCGGCGTCGTCGTCCCCTATTCCTGCTCGGCCTGGATCGCGTCGATCCGCCACGGGATCGACGTCGCGCGGGCGACCGGGCAGCCGCACGCGATCGCCGCGACCGGCGACACCTCCGAGCGCGCCGCTCAGCGGCTCTACGACCTGCCCGGCAGCGCGCTGCTCGACATGGGGGACTTCGCCGGCGCGACGCTCAAACACCTCGCCCGCAATCCGGTCCCGCGGCTGACGCTCGCGGGCGGCTTCGCGAAGCTGTCGAAGCTCGCCGCCGGGCACCTCGACCTCCACTCGGCCCGCTCGCAGGTCGACCTCGACCGGCTCGCGGCCCTCGCCCGCACGGCCGGCGGGGACGAGCGGCTCGCCGAGCAGATCCGCGGCGGCAACACCGCCCTGCACGCGCTGCAGCTCGCCCGCGCCGCCGGGGTCCCGCTGGCGCAGACCGTGGCGGAGGAGTCGCTGCGGGTCGTGCAGGGGCTGCTGAGAAGCGCGCCGATCGAAGCTGAGGTGCTGATCGTCGACCGCGAGGGCGAGATCGTCGCTCATGCGGGCAGGCTGTCGCCGGTGCCCGGCCGCGAGCGGCCCTTCGAGTAGAGGAAGCTCTCGCCGCCGGCCCCGGCCAGGACCGGGCCGACGACGATCGTCGCAGTCCGCCTGATGCCGGCCTCCGCGACCTGCGCCGCGATCGTCGCCAGGGTTCCGCGCAGGATCGTCTCGTCGGGCCAGCTCGCGCGCGCGACGACCGCGACGGGGCAGTCGCGTCCGTAGTGCGGTTCGACGACCGCGACCAGCTCCTCCATCGCCTGGACGCCGAGGTGGAGGACGAGCGTCGCGCCGTGCGCCGCGAGGCCGGCCAGCTCCTCCCCGCTCGGCATCTGCGACGCCTGTCTGCGGTAGCGCGTGAGGATCACCGACTGGGCGACGCCGGGAAGCGTCAACTCGCGTCTGAGCGCGGCGGAGGTCGCGGCGAAGGCCGGCACGCCGGGCGTCATCTCCCAGTCGATCCCGAGCGCGTCGAGGCGGCGGGTCTGCTCGCCGAGCGCGGAGTAGATCGACAGGTCGCCGGAGTGGAGCCGGGCGACGTCGTGGCCGTCTGCGTGAGCCCGCGCGAATTCCGCGACGATCTCGTCCAGCTCCATGTGCTGGGTGTCGATCACGCGCGCGCCGGCCGGCGCGTGGGCGACGATCTCCGGGGGCACGAGCGCGCCCGCGTAGAGGCAGACGGGGCTGCTGGCGATCAGCCGCTGAGCGCGGATCGTGAGCAGGTCGGGGGCGCCGGGCCCGGCGCCGATGAAGTGGACTTTCATGGGATGTTCGGGTCCTCCGGCTTGCGGGCCTCCCACTGGACGACCGGCAGCGCTGCGCGCATGGCGGTGAAGCCGCCGACAGGGTCGGCGTGGGAGATCGCGATCTGCGTAAGCGTTCCGCCGTGCTGCGCGCGCGCCTGCACGATGCGCGCCTGACTCTCCAGCGTGACGGCGTTGACGACGATGCGGCCGCCCGGCCTGAGCGCGTGCCAGGCCGCTTCGAGCAGGCCGGGCACGGTCACGCCGCCGCCGACGAAGATCGCGTCGGGGGCGCCGTGGGTTACGAGAGGATCGGCGAAGGCTGCCGGCGCTCTTCCCGCGACGACCGTCAGGTGAGGGACGCCGAGCGCGCGGGCGTTCGCCGCGACTCTGCCGGCGCGGCCGGGATTCGACTCGAACGCGATCGCGAGCGTGGGGCGCGCGGCGAGCGACGCGGTCGCCCGCAGCCACTCGATCGCGATCGACCCGCTCCCCGCCCCGACGTCCCACAACAGCTCTCCCGGCACCGGCGCCAGCGCGGCGACGGTGACCGCCCGGACGTGCCGCTTCGTCAACTGGCCGTCGTGGTCGTACGCGTCGTCGGGCAGGCCGGGGGTGGTCGGAGGGAGCG
>JAEXXR010000195.1 GCA_023405705.1 Actinomycetes bacterium | reverse complement strand
GCTCAGCATCTGAGCGGGCCGCGGCGCCGCGCCGTCGCTCGCGCCGCGCCGGGCCGCCGCCGGCAGCTACGATCAGCGCTCATGTCAGCGCCCCATCGCCCCGTCGATCCGCAGCAGTCGTTCCCCGAGCTGGAGGAGCAGGTCCTCGCCCGCTGGAAGGCCGAGCGGATCTTCGAGCAGACCGTCGAGCGCCGTGCCGGCGCGAGACCGTGGGTCTTCTACGAGGGCCCGCCGACGGCGAACGGCAGACCGGGCGTCCACCACGTGCTGGCGCGCGTCTTCAAGGACATCTTCCCGCGCTACCGGACGATGACCGGCCACCAGGTCGAGCGCAAGGGCGGCTGGGACACGCACGGCCTGCCGGTCGAGCTGGCGGTCGAGGCCGAGCTGGGCTTCGACAAGAAGGAGGACATCGAGGAGTACGGCATCGCGAGATTCAACGCGATGTGCCGCGACTCGGTGTTCAGATACCTCGAGGACTGGTCGCGCCTGACCGAGCGGATCGGCTACTGGGTCGACCTCGACGAGGCGTACCGCACGCTCGACGACTCCTACATCGAGTCGGTCTGGTGGGCGCTGAAGGAGATCTTCGACAAGGGCCTGCTGTACGAGTCCTACAAGGTCGTGCCGCACTGCCCGCGCGACCAGGTGACGCTCTCCTCGCACGAGCTGGGCCAGCCGGGCGCGTACAAGGACGTGATCGACCCGTCGGTCTACGTCCGCTTCCCGGTCCGCGCGGCGGCCGGTCCGTTGCAGGACGGCGACGAGCTGCTGATCTGGACGACGACGCCGTGGACGCTGCCCTCCAACGCGGCCGTCGCGGTCGACCCGGAGCTGACCTACGTCCGCGCCCGCGGTGGCGACAAGCAGCGCGACGGCGCCGGCGGCGTCGTCTTCGTGCTGGCCGAGGCGCTCGTCGAGCGGGTGCTCGGCGAGGGCGCCGAGATCGTCGACCGCTTCCCCGGCAGCGCACTGGAGGGGATCGCCTACGAGCCGCCCTTCCCGTACATCCCGAGCGAGGCGTACGGCGAGCGCGGCCACACCGTCCTGCTCGGCGACTTCGTCACCGCCGACGACGGCACCGGCATCGTCCACACGGCGATCGCGTTCGGCGAGGACGACTTCCGCCTCGGCGAGCAGTACGGCCTGAACGTCGTCAACGCGGTCAAGCCGAACGGCACCTTCGACGAGCGGATCGGCGACTACGCCGGGCGCTTCGTGAAGGAGGCCGACCGCGACCTCGTCGAAGACCTGCGCGGCCGCGGCCGCCTGCTGCGCGCCGAGGAGTACGAGCACGCCTACCCGCACTGCTGGCGCTGCGGCACGCCGCTGCTCTACTACGCGAAGCCGTCGTGGTACATCCGCACCTCGCAGATCCGCGACAGACTGCTCGCCTCCAACGAGTCGGTCAACTGGTACCCGCCGCACGTCAAGCACGGCCGCTTCGGCAACTGGCTGGAGGGCAACGTCGACTGGGCGCTGTCGCGCGAGCGCTACTGGGGCACGCCCCTGCCGATCTGGCGCTGCGTCCACGGCCACGTCCACGCGATCGGGTCGTTCGACGACCTGGAGCAGCGCTCGGGTCAGAAGCTGCAGGACGCCCACCGCCCGTACGTCGACGAGATCGAGTTCCCGTGCGACGAGTGCGGCGAGACGGCCAGACGCGTCCCCGAGGTGATCGACGTCTGGTTCGACTCGGGCTCGATGCCGTTCGCGCAGTGGCACGCGCCGCACGAGCGCGAGCAGCACTTCAGAGACCGCTTCCCGGCCGACTACGTCTGCGAGGCGCTCGACCAGACGCGCGGCTGGTTCTACTCGCTGCTGGCGGTCTCGACGCTCCTGTTCGACCAGTCGTCGTTCAAGAACGTCGTCTGCCTCGGCCTGATCCTCGACGGCGAGGGTCAGAAGATGTCGAAGTCGAGAGGCAACGTCGTCGTCCCCGACGAGGTGCTCGACCGGTTTGGCGCCGACGCGCTGCGCTGGTACTTCTTCACCTCCAAGCAGCCGTGGGACGGCTACCGCTTCTCGGAGGAGACGATCTCCGAGATGGTGCGGCAGTTCCTGCTGCAGCTGTGGAACACGTACGGCTTCTACGTGATGTACGCGAACGCCAACGGCGTCGCGCCGGCGGCCGCGCCCGACCCGTCGAGGCTGGAGAGCGACCTCGACCGCTGGGTGCTGTCGCGCCTGTCGGCGACCGTCGAGACCGTCCGCGAGCGGATGGACGACTACGACGCGACGACCGCCGGCCGCGCGATCCAGGCGTTCGTCGACGACCTCTCCAACTGGTACGTGCGCCGCTCCCGCCGCCGCTTCTGGGACGGCGACGTCGACGCCTTCGCGACGCTGCGCCACTGCCTCGTCTCGGTCGCGCAGCTGCTGGCGCCGTTCACGCCCTTCCTGGTCGACGAGATCTACCGCAACCTCGATCCCGAGGGCGAGGCCTCCGTCCACCTCTGCGACTTCCCCGCCGCCGCGCCGCGCGACGAGGAGCTTGAGTTCGCGATGGGCGTCGCGCGCGAGGCGGTCACGCTCGGCCTCGCCGCCCGCGGCCAGTCGAAGATCAAGCTGCGCCAGCCGCTGCGTGCCGCCGTCGTCGTCGCGACCGGCAGAGAGCGCGCCGCGATCGAGCGGCTCGCCGACGTCGTGCGCGACGAGCTGAACGTCAAGGAGCTGCGCTTCGCCGCCGCAGCCGACGAGCTCGGCCGCGTCGAGGTGAAGCCCAACTACCGCGCGCTCGGCCCCCGCTTCGGCAAGTCGATGCCGCTCGTCGCCGCGGCGGTCGCCGCGCTCGACCCCGCCGGCGTCGCGCTCGCGCTGCGCGAGGGCCGCACGGTCGGGATCTCGATCGACGGCAGGGACCACGAGCTCGGCGAGGCCGACCTGATCACGGCGATGCAGCCGCTGGAGGGCTACCAGCTGGAGCGCGAGGGCTCGCACGCCGTCGCGCTGGAGCTGACGCTCGACGAGGAGCTGCTGCGCGAGGGCAAGGCGCGCGAGATCGTCCACGCGATCCAGGCGGCGCGCAAGAACGCCGGCCTCGACATATCCGACCGGATCTCGCTGACGCTCGGCGGCGAGGGCGCGCTGCTCGACGCCGCGCGCGAGCACGAGGCGTACATATCGCGCGAGACGCTAGCGACGACCGTCAGCTACGACGGTCCCGCGGCCGACGCCGTCACGATCGACGGCGAGCCGCTGACGATCGCGGTCGCGCGGGTGTGATCGACCCGCGCCCGGCGGCGGCAACGCCGCCCGCCGGAGGCGCAGGCATGGCGTGCGGCGCCGCGCGAGCGGTCCGTCTCACCCCGCGGCGACCGCCTCCAGCTCCGCCGCGACCGCCTCGGCGTAGCGCTCCATCACGGCGTGCGGCTGGACCATCAGCGGCGCCGGCTCGGAACCGAGCACGAACGACGCGGCCAGCACCCGGCGCGTGACGGGGAAGCTGCCGGGGTCGATCGGCGCCGGCCGCTCCCGCTTCAGCCGCGGGCTCCACGGCGCCAGCCGGCTGCGGCGGAAGGCCGGGTGGTCGGGCAGCGGCGCGTGCTGCCACAGCACCGCGTGGACGCCGCGCCGCCGCAGTCC
>JAEXXR010000604.1 GCA_023405705.1 Actinomycetes bacterium | reverse complement strand
GCCTGGAGCAGCTGTTCTTCGACCTGACCGCCGGCGCGCCGGACGCGTATCCGACCGCCGCCGTCGACCCCGACCTGACGGAGGCCGCCCGATGAGCGCCGTCGCCGCACCCGCCGCCGCTGCCGGGCCGCGCCCCGACCAGCACGCCCGCCCCGGGCTCGCGCGCCTGACGCACGTCGAGCTGCGCAAGATGGTCGACACCCGCGCCGGCATGTGGCTGCTGATCACGACCGCCGGGCTGACGCTGCTCGCCGTCGTGATCGTCGCGATCGCCGGCGAGGGGAGCGACCTCCACTACGACTCGATGCTGGAGGTCGCGCTCGCGCCGGCCAGCATCCTGCTGCCGGTGATCGGCATCCTGCTCGTCTCATCCGAGTGGACGCAGCGCACCGCGCTGACGACCTTCGCGCTCGTGCCGCAGCGCGGCCGCGTGCTGCTGGCGAAGCTCGGCGCCGGGCTCGTGCTCGCCGTCGCCGCCTTCCTGCTGTGCGCCGCCGTCGCCGCCGTCACCGTCGCGGTCAGCGCGCCGTCGGGCGACGGCGTCTGGTCGATCCCCGCCGGCCTGCTGCTGCAGGACGTGCTGGCGATGGCGACCGGGATGGCGATGGGCATCGGCTTCGGCGCCGCCCTGCTCGCCTCCGCTCCGGCGATCGTCCTCTACTTCGGCCTCCCGATGGCCTTCGGCATCCTCGGCTCCTTCTCGTTCTTCGCGAAGGTCGCCGACTGGGTCGACCAGTCGCAGGCGCTCATGCCGATGACGAGCGAGCTGATGAGCGGCGACCAGTGGGCGAGAGCGATCGTCGCCCTCCTCATCTGGATGGTCCTCCCGCTCGCGATCGGCACCTGGCGGGTCCGGCGCGAGGAGCTGAAGTAGCCGCCGCGGCCGACCGGGCCCGGCGCTCAGCCGCCGGGCCCCAGCGCGGCCGCGGCCAACGAGATGACGCGCTCGCCGATGCGGCGCGCCATCTCGTTGCCGTGGGCCTCGTCGGCGAGCAGGTCGGGCACCGCCGCGGCTGCCCGCTCGGCGACCTCGTCGCGGATGCGGGTGACGAACGCCGGCCGAACCCCGGCATCGCGTGCGAGCGCGAGCCACGCCGTCTCGTCGACCTGCTCCAGCCGCGTCGCACCGCCGACGGTCATCGCCAGCCGCGTCGTCAGCTGCGGATAGACGACGGTGCTGACGAGGTCGTACAGCGGCGCCACCGTCGGCGCGCCGCCGTCGTAGAGCAGCGAGAAGTTCTTCGCGTGCGCGTCGCAGTTGCCGATCAGCCAGTTGAAGACGACCGCGCGCAGAAAGCGCGGCAGCTCCTGGGCCGGGACGCCGGTCGCGGCGCGAATCGTGGCGACGCAGTCGCGCACTCCCGGTCCGCCTTCCGCCTGGTATTTGCGATCGGACGGGACGCCGAGCGCCTGGCAGAAGTCCTCCTGGTGGAGCCGCCGGATCGGATCGGTGGTGAGGTCGCGGTCGTAGCGCTCGACTTCGATGTACGCGAGACCCGAGCGGGTTCTCCGCTTCTGCACCGACGCGACCGGCAGCTCGCATGCGCGCGCCAGCGCCGTGCAGAACGCCTCGTCGTCGACGAGCCCGGGGAAATGCGCGGGCTCCGGCTTGAGGATGTGCGTGGTCGGTGCGGCCGAGTCGAGCGGCAGCGCGAGCGCGCCGTCGTCGTCGCGTATCAGCGGGACCTTCGGCTGCGCGCCCGCGAGCGAGAGCCGGATGCCGTGCTCGGGGTCCGCCGCGAGCGGCCGAACACTGCGAGGCAGGCAACGTGCGGGTGCGCTTCGGGTTGGATGGGGAGAGACAGCGACGCCGGCGGCCCGGCGTATCCGGGGTCGTAGCGGAACTGCAGGTTGCCGTTGTCCTTCCGGATCAGCCGGCCGACGCGCTCGCCGCAGATGTGGACGATCAGCTCGCTCACGTGCGCGGGCGCAGCTCGACGTCGAGTCCGACGGCTTGCGCGGCGGCGAGCGCGATCTCCAGCCGGACCGTGCCCTTGCCGCCCTCCAGCTCGCCGATCACGCGGCGGTTGACGCCGATGGTGAGGGCGAGCGCCTCCTGACTGAGGTCGGCCGCTCGGCGCCGGGCGCGCAGTTCCCGCCCGAACTCTTCAGCGGTCACGCCATCGCTCGGTTGTTACCGATCGGTGCCATCTGGGCCAATCCTAGCGGAATGCGATCGATCGGTAACAGAACCGTCGATTGACGCCGGATGCAATCGATCGGTAACACCGGGCCTCGGCCTGCTCAGCGGCCGGCCGCCTGCTCGTAGATCGCGCGCAGCTCGGCGGCGTCGGGGGCGGGGGCTATGCGCTGGAGCTCGGTGGCGCGGCGTGAGGCGGCGTCGACGACTGCTGCGAGGAGGGCGTCGTCGGCGGCCAGCTGGGAGAGGGAGGCGCCGGCGCGGAGGCGCAGGCGCTCGGCGAGCGTCTCGAAGCGGATGCCGAGCAGGACGTCGAGCGGCTGGAGGGCGGTCGCGTCGCGGCGGCGGACGGCCGCGGCGGTCGCCGGCAGCAGCGCGGCGTTGGCC
>JAEXXR010000144.1 GCA_023405705.1 Actinomycetes bacterium | reverse complement strand
GGCGCGGATCAGCACGCGCGGCGCGCGCGCCCGCCCCCAGGCGACCGCCGCCTCTGCGTCGAGGCCCTCGAACTCGGCCACCATCTCGTCGTCGACGTCGTGGAAGCCGCTGAAGCGGCCCGTGTAGACCTCACCGTCGTAGATGAGCCCCGCCGGCTGGGAGGACTCCTCGTCCTCTGCGATCCAGACCACGCCGTTCGAACGCGCCATCCGCGCAGTCTCTCACGGCCGAGACGTGCGCCTGACACAATCAAGCACGTGAAACAACTCGCGCGCATCGCCATCGACGACTCGCAGTACGAGCCGCGCCTCTGGGAGCTCCTGGAGGAGACCGGCCTCGACCGCGACGACTTCGAGGGGCTCGACTACTACAGCCTCCTGCCCTTCTTCGTGCTGGCGGGCGCCTCCGTCAGATCGCACGTCCACCTGCATGACGACCACAGCCACTTCGAGTCGGTCACGATCGAGATCGGCGAAGAGCTCGAGGAGGCCTTCTACGGCGTCCTCCCGCAGCTGCTCGCCCAGCTGACCGAAGAGCACGAAGAGCACTGATCCCGCTGCCACGTCCGCTCCGGGTTGCCGACCCGCTGTATGCTCGCGCCCAGGCGGGAACCGGTACGCGGGGGCGACGAGGTTGAACGACGAGGAGAGGGCGATCGCGACGCGATCGCACGAGGGTGAGGCCGCGGCGGTGTCGATGACCTTCCCGGTGCAGTTGCTGCTGGTCGAGGACGACGTCGGCGACGCCCTGCTCGTGCGCGAGCTGCTCGCCGACGTCGCGCCCCACATGGAGGTGGTCCACGTCGGCACGCTGCGCGAGGCCGAGGAGCTGCTGCCCGGCGGGCTCGACTGCGTGCTGCTCGACCTCGGCCTGCCGGACGCGGTCGGGATGGAGCCGGTGCAGCGCCTGCGCGCCGTCGCGCCCGACGCCGCGCTCGTCGTGCTGACCGGCCACGACGACGAGCACCGCGGCATCGAGGCGCTCTCCTCCGGCGCGCAGGACTACCTCGCCAAGGGCGTCGAGGGCGCGATGCTCGCGCGCGCGATCCGCTACGCGATCGAGCGCCGCAGGCTGGAGCGCTCCCAGCAGGAGCTGCTGGAGGCGCGCCTTCACGCGCGCGAGAACGCCCGTCTGGAGCGCTCGCTGCTGCCGACCGCGCTCGTGCGCGACCCGCGCGTCTCGCTCACGACCGGCTACCGCCCGGGCCGCCGCCGGGCGCTGCTGGGCGGCGACTTCTACGACGCCGTCGAGCTGCCGGACGGGACCCTCCACGTGCTGATCGGCGACGTCAGCGGCCACGGCCCGGACGAGGCGGCGCTCGGCGCCTGCCTGCGGATCGCCTGGCGCAGCCTGACGCTCGCCGGCCACTGCCCGGGCGAGGTGCTCGCCGGGATGCAGGAGATGCTGCGCCACGAGCGGCACGAGCCCGACATGTTCGCGACGCTGTGCGTGCTGGTCGCGCCGGCCGAGCGCGATCGCGCCCACGTCTTCCTCGCAGGTCACCCGCCGCCGGTGCTCGCCGACGACGCCGGCGTGCGGCTGATCGACGCCGAGCTGGTCAGCCCGCCGCTCGGCTTCGCCGACCCCGACGGCTGGGCCGGCAACGAGGTCGTCTTCAGCGGCGACTGGGCGCTGCTGCTCTACACCGACGGCCTGATCGAGGGTCGGATCGGCCGCGGCTCCGAGCGCCTCGGCGAGGAGCGGCTGGTCGCGATGCTCGAGCGCCAGCGCCTCGACGAGGTCGCGCGCAACGGCGGCGACTCCGGACCGCTGCTCGACGAGCTGGTCGCGGAGGTCGAGACCCTCCACGGCGGCGAGCTGACCGACGACCTGGCGATGGTGCTCGTCGCCGCCCGTCGCAGCGCATGACGACGGCACCGGGCAGCGACCGCGAGCCGCCGACGCCGCGCACGTCGCTGGTCAGCCGGCTGACCGTCAGCCAGTGGTTCACCTGGGCGGCGCTGGCGATGGGCGTCCTGACGGCGGTCAGCATCGCGCTCGGCGTCGGCGCGATCAACCGCCTCTCCGACGCGCGCGAGCTGGTCGTCACGCGCAACGGGCCGGCGCTGACCGCGTCGCTGCAGCTCTCCAACGCGCTGATCAACCAGGAGACCGGCGTGCGCGGCTTCTCGCTCAGCGGCGAGGAGAACTTCCTGCTGCCCTACAGACGCGGCCGCGTCGAGGCGACGACGGCGCTGAGACAGCTGAACGGCATAACGACGATCGACGAGCACGACGAGGTCCGCGAGGACATCGAGGAGATCGTGCGGCGGCTGCAGGCGTGGGAGACGCAGTACGCGCAGCCGACGATCGCGGCGGTGCGGGCCGGCGGCCCGAGAACCACCGAGAAGCCGAGCGCGACGCTCGGCCGCGACCTCTTCGACGCGGTCCGCAGAGCGCTCGACGCCGAGCAGGCCGAGATGCTGAGAGTGCGCAACGCCGGCCGTCAGGAGCTCGACGACGCAGCCGACGCGCTGACCGCGACCTTCGCCGTGATCGCGGTGCTGATCGTGCTCGGGATCGGCGGCGTCGTCGTCGCCCTGCGGCGCACGGTCACGCGTCCGCTGCGCGGCGTCGGGCGGGCGGTGCGGCGCACGGCCCGCGGCGACTTCCAGCACGAGATCGCCGGCGAGGGCCCGCGCGACGTCGTCGAGCTGGCCGACGACGTCGACGTGATGCGGCGGCGGATCGTCACCGAGCTGGAGACGATCAAGGAGGCCCATCTTCAGCTCGACGAGCAGACGCGCGAGCTGCAGCGCTCCAACGCCGAGCTGGAGCAGTTCGCCTACGTCGCCTCGCACGACCTGCAGGAGCCGCTGCGCAAGGTCGCGAGCTTCTGCCAGCTGCTCGAGAAGCGCTACAAGGGCCAGCTCGACGAGCGCGGCGACCAGTACATCGAGTTCGCCGTCGACGGCGCCAAGCGGATGCAGCAGCTGATCAACGACCTGCTCGCCTTCTCGCGCGTCGGCCGTCTCAGCGGCGAGCAGGAGTCGGTCGAGACCGCGGCCGTGCTGCAGCAGGCGCTGACGAGCCTCGGCACGGCGATCGAGGAGAGCGGCGCCGAGATCGACGTGAGCGAGCCGCTTCCGCGCGTCGCCGGCGAGGCGTCGCTGCTGGCCGGCGTCTTCCAGAACCTGATCGGCAACGCGCTCAAGTTCCGCGGCGAGCAGACTCCGCGGATCGCCGTCGGCGCCGAGCGCGACGGCGACGAGTGGCTGTTCACGGTGACCGACAACGGGATCGGGATCGAACCCGACTACGCTGAGCGGATCTTCATGATCTTCCAGCGCCTGCATCCCAAGGACGTCTACGCGGGCACCGGCATCGGCCTGGCGATGTGCCGCAAGATCATCGAGTACCACGGCGGTCGGATCTGGCTCGACACCGAGTCGACCGAGGGCACGACCTTCCGCTTCACCCTCCCAGCCCTCCCGGAGGACGAATGAGCACACCCCAGATCATGGAGCCGATCGACGTCCTGCTCGTCGAGGACGACCCCGGCGACACGCTGATGATCCGCGAGGCGTTCGAGGACAACAAGGTCCGCAACACGCTCGCGTGCGTCACCGACGGCGTCGAGGCGATGCGCTTCCTGCGCAGAGAGGGCGAGTACGCCGACGCGCCGCGCCCCGACCTCGTCCTGCTCGACCTCAACCTCCCGCGCAAGGACGGCCGCGAGGTGCTCGGCGAGATCAAGGGCGACGAGCAGCTGTCGACGATCCCCGTCGTCGTGCTGACGACCTCCCAGGCCGAGGAGGACGTGCTGCGCAGCTACAAGCTGCACGCCAACGCCTACGTCACCAAGCCCGTCGACTTCGACCGCTTCATCGAGGTCGTCCGCCAGATCGACGAGTTCTTCGTCACCGTCGTGAAGCTGCCGCGCCCGTAGCGCGCGGCGACAGGGGGATGCGACCACCCTGTTGACGGGTCGGAGCTGGCGCAAGTACGCTGGATCGCGGTCGCGGCTTCATCAGCGCGGCATGCTCAGGGGCAGGTCGCACACATGATCTGGTTGCGTGCGGGGGACCGCGCGCAAAGGGGAACAACATGATTCGTGCGTTCTACGCGGCGATCGCGGCGATGGCCGCTGCCCTCGTCGCCCTCGCCTGCGCCGCCTCGGCGTCGGCCCTGACGGTCTCGCCGTCCGGTGACTACCTGCTCGAGACGACGAGCTTCGAGTGGAGGCAGACGAGCAACGGTCAGCAAGTGGCCTGCGGCATGAACCAGCTCGCGCTCGAGCTCGACAGCAGAGGCGTGGGCGAGGCCCCGGCCGGCACCGGTGTGTGGTCGGGGTGCTCCAACTCTCTTTACGGGGCGTTCACGTTGACGCAGGTCGCTGACTGGCCGGTCACGATGCAGCTAACGGCAAGCCCGTTCAAGCTCGCGGCGGTCGTGCAGGTTCCCGCGAGCGGCTTGCAGTTCTCGGTCGCGGGCTGCACGTTCTGGGTCGAGGGGACGTTCGAGCTGGTCGCAGCGGCCAGTTCGCTACCTGCGACCGTGGCGACGGCCTCGATCCTCTCCTCGAGCCTCAGAATCAGCAGAAACAACGGCGGCTTCACGTGCTTCGCGTGGGCGGCCGCCCTAGCGGTGACGTTCATGGGCGAGTACGACGTCGACAGAACGATGACGGTCAGCGGCTGATCGCTGCGCCAACTCCGGAACGCGCTCCGGCTCTATAAGCGGAGCGCGTTCCGGTCGTGCTACGGTGTCAACCGGAACTCAATCCGCTTACCCCCAGGGAGACGCACGACATGGCCACCGCCACCCAGCCGCTCGCCGGCACCTACGCCGTCGACGCCGTCCACTCCAGCTTCGGCTTCGCCGTCAAGTACATGGGCGTCACGACCTTCAAGGGCACGCTCGACGACGTCGACGCGACCCTCACCGCCGGTCCTGACGGCGCCTCGCTCCAGGGCGCGGCGAACGTCGAGTCGATCTCGATCCACACGCCCGAGCAGTTCCGTCAGCACGTCCTCGGCGACGACTTCTTCGCCGCCGACACGTACCCGCAGGTGACCTTCCGCTCCGATGCGGTCGAGCTGGCCGACGACGGCAGCGCGACGGTCGTCGGGCAGCTGACGATCCGCGACGTGACGAAGACCGTCACCGCGACCGGCAGCTGGTCGCCGGAGGCCGAGCTGTTCGGCAGCCGCAAGGCCGCGCTCGCGATCTCGGCCGTGATCGACCGCACCGACTACGGCCTGAACTGGAACGCCGAGCTGCCGACCGGCGGCAAGGCGCTCGCCAACGACGTCACCCTCACGATCGAGCTGACGCTGCTCGCGCAGGGCGCCGGCCAGGAGGCGTAGTCAGATGCGAGTCCTCGGCATCCCCGGCAGCGTCCGCCAGGACTCCCACAACCGCAAGCTGCTCCGGGCGGCGGCCGCCGCGCTGCCGTCCGGGGTCGAGCTGGAGCTGTGGGAGCGGCTGGACGCGCTGCCGCACTTCGATGAGGACCTCGAGGCCGGGCCCGCGCCCGCGCCGGTCCAGGAGCTGCGCGACGCGATCGCGGCGGCCGACGCGGTGCTGATCGCGACGCCGGAGTACAACGCCGGCATCCCCGGCGTGCTGAAGAACGCGCTCGACTGGGCGTCGCGCCCCTTCGCGACCCATCCGCTGCGCGGCAAGCCGGTCGCCGTCGTCGGCGCCAGCACCGGCCTCTTCGGCGCGGTCTGGGCACAGGCGGAGGTCCGCAGAGTCGCCGCCCACATCGGCGCCGACGTGCTCGAGCGCGAGCTGCCGCTCGGCCTCGCCGACGGCGCCTTCGACGCCGGCGGCTTGCTCGCCGACCCCGGTCAGGCCGAGGCGCTCGCCGCCGTGCTCGACGAGCTGGCCGGCCGGGTGCGCGAGCGCGTGCCGGAGACGGCATGATGGTGTGCTCATGGAGGAGCTGCCCCTGATCCTGCCGCCGCTGGAGACGACCGAGCGCGCCGACGCCGCCTCCAACCGCAGACGGATCCTCGAAGCGGCCGCGCGGCTGTTCGAGGAGCGCGGCGCCGAGCACGTCTCGATGCAGGACGTCGCCAGGGCGGCAGGCGTCGGGATGGGGACGATGTACCGCCGCTTCGGCGACCGCTCCGGGCTCACCTACGCGCTGCTGAGCGATCGCCATCGCCGCTTCCAGGACGAGCTGCTGCGCGGCCCGGCGCCGCTCGGTCCCGGCGCCCCGCCGCGCGAGCGCCTCCACGCCTTCGGCCGCGGCTACCTGGAGATCCTCGACGACATGGCCTCCACGATCGCCTCCGTGAACGGCAACCCTGTGCTCGACGGGCCCGAGCAGGCGTACCGCCTCCATCTCGCGATGCTCGTGCGCGAGGCGGCGCCGGGGGCCGACGCCGACTACGCGGCGGTCTCGCTGCTGGCGCCGTTCGAGCCGCGCATCCACCTGCACCTGCGGCGCGAGCTCCGCTGGCCCCTGGAGCGCATCCAGGACGGTTGGTGCCGGCTGGCCGACGGGTGGGCGCCGGGCGGCGCTCGATAGGCTCCCGGCATGTCGCCGACATGGATCTGGATGCAGATCGGCATCGTGCTGTGCGTGGTCGCGGGAATCGTGATCGCGGCCGTCAAGCTGCTCACCGCCTGAGCTGACCGGCTCGACCCGCTGAGCGCGGGGATATGATGCGCCCGCGCCCGATCAACGTGAAAGGGAGGGTGGCGCGTGTTCGGCTCGATCGTGGTTGGTACCGACGGATCCGATACGGCCCAGGAGGCCGTCAGACAGGCGATCGAGCTCGCCCGCATCGACGGGTCGGCGCTCGAGATCGTGAGCGCGTACGAACCGGTGTCCGCACAGCGGCTGCGTGACGAGGCGGTCGAGACGCCGAAGGACCTGCAGTGGTCGATCAGCCCGCGCGAGGACGTCGACGAGACGCTGAGCGCGGTCGAGGAGCAGGCCAAGGCCGCCGGCGTCGAGACGGTGCGCACCTTCGCCCGGCAGGGCGATCCCGCCGACGCGATCCTCGACGTCGCCGAGGAGCAGGGCAGCGGCCTGATCGTCGTCGGCAACAAGGGCATGACCGGCGCGAAGCGCTTCCTGCTCGGCTCGGTGCCGAACAAGGTCTCGCACCACGCGCCCTGCTCGGTGCTGATCATCCGCACGACCTAGGCGGTCGTGCCGGACGGGCGGCGGCAGCGACCGTCGCCCGCGCACCTGTCGCCTGACGGAGAGCGCCCGCGGTCGCGCTGGTCGCAGGGCGAGCGAGGGCGAGCGCGTGACTCGAACGAGAACGCCTGCGGACGCGCTGGCGCGGAGCGCCTCGGTCCCGAGAGGCGCTCTGCACCCGCGCCGCCCCCAGCGTGGGCCGCGTCAGGCGGCGGATGCCGGACGGTGAGCGGCGCAATCGGCACCCCCTCGCGCCGACCCCCTATGCGCCGCTCACGGCCCGGTATCCCGGCGCGCCTTCCCCCTCGGACACGCGGCCGTACCCAAAACCTATGCCGCTGGCTCCCTTGGAGTCAACCCAGATGTGGAAACGATGTTCCGAAGCAGACAGCGGTGCGCCGCCGATCGGTGGAGGTCAGCGGTCCGGGCGGTCCTGACGCGGACAGTCGGCGTGACGGATGACCATCTGGTGCCACTTCGTCTCCCCTCGCATCCGTCGGCGGCGAGCTGCGAGCGACGTGGCTCAGCGCGGGTTCGCGCGGGCGGTGCGCGACATGCAGCTGGGAGAGGCGACCGTGGGGGATGTCGCCTGGCCGGCGTTGACGAGACCCCAGCCGTAGATGCGGTTGGGCCCCGGGATCCCGAGCGTGCGCGCGGTCGCCTTGATGCGGCATTCGACCTGCGCCGGGGTCGGTCTCGGGCCGAGCACCTTGCTGGCGATCACGAGCGCGGCGGTCGCGGAGACGTGCGGGGCCGCCATCGAGGTGCCGTGGTAGCCGGAGGGCAGCCCGAAGCGCGTGACCGAGTTGGTGTAGGTCATCTGGTAGATGTCGCGGCCGCGGTGGCCGACGACGCAGTTCGGGTCCTGCGCCAGCTGCGCGTCGTCGCCGCCGCCGGGGGCGACGACGTCGAGCCCGGCGCCGTCGTTGGAGTAGCTGGCGAGGCAGGCGTTGTCGGTGGTGGCGCCGACCGACAGGACGATCCCGGCGCGCGCTGGGTAGGCGACCCGCGCCTCGCCCTCGTTGCCGGTCGAGCCGACGACGACGGCGCCCTTCCCGTTGGCGTAGCGGATCGCGGCGAGGATGTCGGGGATCTCCGCGGCGCGCACGCTCGTGGAGAACTCGAGGCTCATGTTGATCACCTTCGCGCCGTGGCGCGCGGCGTAGCGGATGCCCTTCGCGATCGTCGCCGCGTCGCCGTAGCCGTTGGAGTCGAGCACGCGGATCGGGATGATCGTCACGCCCCAGGCGAGGCCGGTGACACCGATGCGGTTGTTGGTCGACTCGGCGATCGTGCCGGCGACGTGGGTGCCGTGGCCGTTGCGGTCGACGACCTCTCTGCGCGCGTCGACGAAGTCGTAGGGCGCGACGAACTTGGTGTTCGCGAAGTCGGGCGACTTGCGGTAGCGGCCGACGTCGCGGTAGGCGACGCCGGTGTCGAGCACGGCGACGCGGACCCCGCGGCCGCCCGGCGCGCCGGCCGCGGCGACGTTGCCCCACGCGCCCAGGGCGTCGACGCCGTTGGGGCCGAAGAAGTTCCACTGCACGCCGGCGAGCCCGTCGGGGAAGCCGCGGATGCCGACGTCGTCGGGCATGGCCGGCAGCTGGCTGGCGCGCGCGATCGGGTTCGGCGCGGCGTAGGCGACTCCGGGCATCTTCCGCAGCTTGCGGACGGTCGCCCGCACCTTCCCGGGCGGGACGTGGAGGACGCGCGTGCGCGCGCCCGGCGCCGTCCCGGTG
>JAEXXR010000094.1 GCA_023405705.1 Actinomycetes bacterium | reverse complement strand
GCTCGCGCCGCCGCCCGCGCCGGCGGAGATGCCGAGGTGGGCGAGCACCATTCTTCTGAACGCGAGCGCGAAGCCGACCGGCATGACGGCGGCGAGCGCCTTGTTGGTCGAGCGCAGCTGCTGGCGGAAGCCGCTGCAGGCGGCGCAGGTGCGCAGGTGGCGGCGGACCGGCGGGCTGGTGCGGCGCTTGAGGCCCTCGGCGATCTCGCCGAGCTCGAGGCGCACCTCGTCGCAGGAGAGCTGGCGCGCCTCGGCGGCCTCGGCGAGCGAGACGCGCGCGCGCACGAGCAGCGACTTGACGCTCGGGATCGTCGTCTCCATCGCCTCGGCGATCTGCTCGTAGGAGAGCGCGTCGATCTCGCGCAGCAGCAGCGCGGTCCGCTGCGTCTCGGGCAGGTCCTGCACGTCCGCGATCAGCTCGCGGAACTCCTCGCGCTTGTGGACCTTGTCCGCGGTCGTCGTGCCGTGCTCGGCGAGGTGGACGTCCATCGAGTCGACGCCGATCGGCTGCTGGCGGCGCAGGTGGTTGAGGCTGCGGTTGCGCGCGATCCGGTAGAGCCACGGGCGGGCGTTGATCGGCCGGTCGTCGGCGAGGATCGCGTTGAAGGCGGCCGCGAAGACCTCCTGCAGCACGTCCTCCGCGTCCTCCCTGGAGCCGAGCATGTGGCGGCAGAAGGAGAGCAGCCGCGACTGGTAACGCCCGACGAGCGTCTCGAACGCGCCGTGGTTGCCGCGGCGGACGAGCGCGATCAGGCGCTCGTCCGACTGCAGGCGCAGGAGCGGAGAGCGACCGTTGATGCCGGCGACGCCGGCGTGCTTGAGGGCAGAGACTTCCACAGGCAGCAGTTCCTCGACTGTTTGGACACCGTAGCAGCGCCCGAGTTGCGGAAATCCCCGTCAAATATGTGGCCTGTCGAGCGCTACTGGCGCGTCGGCGCGCCTCGGCGGCGGCGGGCCGCCTCCGTCGCCAGCAGGGCGAGCGCGACCGGCACCGTCGCGGGCAGCACGTCGAACCAGATGAAGAGCACGTCGAAGCAGAGCGAGAGCGCGAAGGTCAGCAACGCGATCCGTCCCTGGCGGCGACCCTCGGCGGCGAGCAGCGCGCCGAAGACGCCCGCGATGAAGTAGTCGCCGTAGCCGATCACGGCGTGGCCGAAGTGGGCCCGCTGCAGCTGCGGCAGCTCGGCCGGCGGCGCGGCGGCGTTGAGGACCGTCGAGGCCGGCTGGAGCGTATCGGCGCCGATCAGGATCACGTCGGCGATCGCCATCAGCACGATCCCGATCTTCAGCCAGCCGTGCGGCGCGACCGAGGCGAGCAGCACGCCGAGCGTCACGCACGACAGCATCACCAGCAGCGACGCCGCGGCCTCGCCCGGCAACTCCTCGCGGACGCCCCAGGCGAGCAGGAACAGCGGCACGGCGAGCAGCGCCAGCGACGGCCGGCCGCCGTGCATCGTCCAGCCGAGCGCGGCCGCGGCCAGCGGGGGGATCGCGAGCAGCGCCAGCCAGGTCAGCGCGTCGGCGGTCGCTCCCTGCGCGTTGATCGCCCACACCACGCCTGCGATCGAGGCGAGCGGGACGAGCGCCCACCACGGGCTGCGCAGCCGTGCGGACAGCCGCTCCAGCGCCGGCAGCGAGTGGCCGCGCGGGAGCGCGACGGCGGCGGCCTGGAGCCCGATCAGGCAGATGTTGGAGGCGAGGAACTCGCGCGTCATCGCCTCCGCATCATGGCTGAGCGGCGATCGCGGGGAGCGGCTGAGCGGGCGCTTAGCAGACTCCGCGCGCCAATGACGCCGGTTCCGGCTGGCGGAGGCCGGTTTCCACTGGCGCTCGAACGCCTCAGCGGCACCCCCCGAACGGTGGGAGCTGCCTATCCTGAGCTTTGAAAAGCCCCGCAGCTACCCTCAAGGTGCGCCCCATGTCCTCATCCGTATCCAGCTCCGTAGCCAAGCCCCGAACCACTCCTCGCCGCGAGCGGCGACGAGGCGGGAACGGGGCGCCGGAGACCGGGCATGGACTCGACCTCTACGAGCAGATGGTGCTGATCCGCCTGTTCGAGGAAGAGGTCGAGCGGCAGTACAAGCGGGCGAGAATCGGCGGCTACTGCCACCTCGCCTCGGGCCAGGAGGGCGCCACCGTCGGCGCGGTCCACTCGATGAGAGACGAGGACCTCCTCTTCTCCTCCTACCGCACCCACGGCCTCGCGCTCGCCAAGGGCGTCGACCCCGACCAGGTCATGGGCGAGCTGTTCGGCCGCGAGGGCGGCTCCGCGCACGGCCGCGGCGGCTCGATGCACCTGCTCGACTACTCGAAGGGCTACCTCGGCGGCTGGGGCATCGTCGCCGGCCAGCTGCCGCTCGCCGCCGGCGCCGCGCTCGAGATCGCCTACAAGGACAAGAGAGCGGCCGTGATGTGCGAGCTGGGCGACGCGGCGACCAACATGGGCGCCTGGCACGAGTCGCTCAACCTCGCCGCGATCTGGGACCTGCCGCTCGTCACGGTCGTCTTCAACAACAGATACGGGATGGGCACCTCCGTCGAGAAGGCCTCCGGCGAGCCCGACCTGTACAAGCGCGCCGCCGCCTTCCGCATGCACGGCGAGCGCGTCGACGGGCAGGACGTCGAGGCGGTCCTGGAGGCCTCCGAGCGGCTGCTGAAGCTGGCCCGCGAGGAGCGCAAGCCCTCCGTCCTGGAGATCATCACCTACCGCTACCGCGGCCACTCCGTCGCGGACGCCGGCACGGCGTACCGCACCCCTGAGGAGATGGAGGAGTGGAAGAAGCGCGACCCGATCGTGATCTTCCGCGAGCGCCTGATCGAGGAGGGCCGCGCGACCGCCGCCGACCTCGACGCGATCGACAAGCGCGTCGAGGAGCGCGTCGACCGGTCGGTCGAGGCGGCCGAGGCGAGCCCCGAGCCGCCCGTCTCCTCCCTGGCACAGCACCTCTACGGCGACCCGAAGAGCGCCGAGCAGTTCGAGCGCATGGGTCCCGGCAGCCCGTTCGGCGAGCGCGAGCTCGTCCTGGAAGGACTCGGCAGATGAGCGTCACCGCACCGTCCACGACCACGATGACCTACCGCGAGGCGGTCCGCCTCGCGCTGCGCGAGGAGCTGCTGCGCGACGAGGACGTCTTCCTCATGGGCGAGGAGATCGGCGTCTTCGAGGGCTCCTACAAGGTCACCGCCGGCCTCTTCAGAGAGTTCGGGCCGATCCGCGTGCGCGAGACGCCGATCTCCGAGGAGGGCTTCGTCGGCGCCGGCATCGGCGCGGCGATGATGGGCCTGCGCCCGGTCGTCGAGATCATGACGCTGAACTTCATCCTCGTCGCGATGGACCAGGTCGTGAACCACGCGGCGAAGATCC
>JAEXXR010000593.1 GCA_023405705.1 Actinomycetes bacterium | reverse complement strand
CGCACGCCGACCTGCAGCGCGGCCTCGATCGCACCTCGATCGACCTGGCTTCGATCGGCGCGGTCTGGGCTGTGCCTCCGGGCGACGCCAATCTGCTGGCGACCGTCCCGTTCGAAGCGCCGGCGCTGGAGCCTCCGAACGGCATCGAACGGATCGACCGGTATCGCGGCGGCTTCCTCGACGTCGGAGAGCGACGCGTGTGGGTCATCGGCTCGCCCGCAACCGCGCTCCACCCGGTCCCGCGAGACCAGGTGCGCGATGGCGACGCCGCGCTCTTGGACGACCGCATCCGCTCCGGCGGACACGTGACGCTCTCGACGAGAGTCGCGGCCGACCTCGGCGTCCGCGCCGGCGACGAGGTCGTCCTTCCGACGCCGGTCCCCACGCCGCTGACCATCGCCGCCGTGACGACGAACTTGGGCTGGCCGCCGGGAGCGATCGTGCTCAACGCCGACGACTACGCACGTCTCTGGGGCAGCGACGCAGTCAGCGCGCTCCATGCGACCCTCTCTCCAGGCGTGTCACCCACGGAGGGCGCTGCGGCGCTGCGGACCGCACTTGGGCCGCGATCCGGCCTGGACGTGCAGACCGCGCAGACGCGCGAGCACGACCAGCGCGCGGCGAGCCGCGAGGGTCTCGTCCGGCTGAGTCAGATCGCCGCGCTCGTGCTCGTCTCGGCGGTGATCGCGATGGCCGCCGCGATGGCGGGACTGATCTGGCAGCGACGTCAGTTCCTCGCGTTCGTGAAGCTCGAGGGCTACAGCACCGGTGAGGTCTGGCGGGCGCTCGTCGTCCAGGCTGCGCTGCTCGTCGGCGCCGGCTGCGTGATCGGCGCCGCGTTCGGGCTCCTCGGCCAGCAGCTGCTCGCACGCGCGCTGATGGAGGTGACCGGCTTCCCCGTCGACTACGCGCTCGCGTGGCCGAACGCGGTCGTCACCTGCATCGCGGTGACGGCGGTCGTCGTGGTCGTCGTCGCGGTGTTCGGACGCCGCGCGGCCCAGGTCGAGCCGGAGCAGGGCCTGGGTTAGATCAGCGGGCTCGGGGACCGACGCTGGCGATACTCGTCAGCGACATGCCCGACCCGCTTCCGCTCAACCGAGCGCAGCTGCTGGCCCTGCTCAGCGCGGTCGCGCGCGAGTTCGGCGGCGGACTGCGCGCCGTCTCCCATGAACTGCGCAGATGGCGTACGCTCGCGGAGCGGATTCCCGACGGTCCGCTGCGAGCCGACGCGCTCCATGCGATCGACCACAAGCGCGGCCACGCCGACGGCGCAGCACTCTTCTGGACGCTTCCGAGCCGTCGCGACAAGCGGCTGCTGCGCGCACTCGTGACATATGAGCTGATCCAGGACTACCTCGACTGCGCCTCCGAGCGCGGCGTCGCCGCCGGAGCCGACGGCGGGCTGCAGCTCTATCGCGCGATCGGCGACGCCGTCGACCCGGGCCGCCCGCTCTCCGACTACTACCGCGACCACCCGTGGCGCGACGACGGCGGCTACCTGCCCGCGCTGGTGCGTGCTTTCCGTGCCGACAGCTCGCAGCTTCCGTCGTTCCACGTGATCCGTCCTCATCTCGACCGCGAGGCGGCTCGGACGTGGGTGCTCGACACCAACCACACGATCGATCCGACGAGACGCGACGATGCGCTGCGCGCATGGGCGGCCGCCGAGTTCCCGACCGAGGGAGATCTGCGCTGGTACGAGCTGACCGCGGCCGCCAGCGGCTGGATCACCGCACACGCGCTGCTCGCCGTCGGCGCCGAGCCGGGCGCGACGGCGCGCGACGTCGACACCACGTACTCGGCCTACTTCCCGTGGTACGCACTCTCGCTGACGATGCTCGACGGCTATGTCGACCAGGCCGAGGACCTGCGCAGCGGGAACCACAGCTACTTCCACCACTATCCCGACAGCGCGGACGGCATCGACCGCCTCTGCACCAGCCTGGAGCGGTCGGCCGACGGAGTCCTCAGCCTCCGGCACGGAGAGCGCCACGCCGTGCTGCTCGGCTGCATGATCGCCCTGTACCTGAGCAAGGACAGCGCTCGCACCGCCGAGATGCGTCCGTCGAGCCAACAGCTGGCGCTCGCCGGCGGGAGCCTCTCGCAGCTGCTGCTGCCGGTTCTGCGGATCTGGCGTCTCGCCACCGCGCAGAGCGCGTCCACCTGATCGCCTCCTGAGCACTCAGCGATGAGCGCTAGGGCCTGGGCAGGCGACGGTCCGCGTCGTAGCGTGCCTCTGCGCTTCGCCGGACTCCCCTCGCGGCGGCGCGCACCATCGCCAGCAGCGGGCGCTCGCGAGCTTCACCCCCTTGCGCTCCGGGCGCCCGCGCTGCTGCCCCCGCACGTCGAGAGACGACCCCTCCTTGGATGCTCACCGCTCCGCGGGGCGCCGCGCACTCCCCGCCCCCACCCGTGCCTCCGCCGCCCGTGCGGACCGCACCCGGCGCAGTCGCGCAGGGAGCCGGGGGCGGACGAGGCGGACGAGTGCGGCGAACAGCGACAGAGCGGTGGCGCGGGCCGGTGACCAGGCGACGCCGAGGTCGGCGCGCAGCGGCTCGGGCAGCAGGCCGGCGGTCGGGAGGGCGGTGAGGGCGGCGAGCGGGGCGAGGGCGCGCGGGACGCCGAACGGGTTCGTCACGAGGTCGGCCGCCTCGCGTGCGGCGGGGGTCGCCTCCAGCGTCGAGGCGACGATCCGCTCGACGTAGGCGCGGAACGCGGGGAGCGTCGGGGGGACGGCCTCCGCGGGGACGCCGCACAGCTCGGCGAAGCGGATCTGCTCCTCGTAGAAGCGCGCCACGTCCGCGGCGCTCAGCGGGCCGACGAACCGCTCGTGGACGAGCAGCGAGCTGTCGACGAGGGTCGCCCACACCCACAGCACGACGGCCGGGTCGGTGGCGTCGTAGGCCGTCCCCTCGGCGCGGCCGGCGGGGACGACGCCGCGGTAGCGGGCGTGCATCGAGCGCATGCGCGCCGCGCTGCGGGCAGCGGTCTCGGTGTCGGCGAAGAGGATCTCGCCGACCGTTCTCAACGTGTGTCTCAACCGGCCCCAGCGGTCGACCCGATAGCGCGAGTGCTGCTCGACGGCGGCGCCGACGTGAGGGTGAGCCATCTGCAGGACCAGCGCCCGACCTCCCCCGAGGATCATCGCCGTCTCGCCGTACACGTGCCACGTGACGGACCCGGGGCCGAACAACCCACCGGCGCTCATCGCCGCGGCTCCTGGCTCGTTGGACGAAGGCCAACCCTAGCCCGCCGGGGCGGCCGTCCGCGCGCGTCTCGACGAAATTTGCGCACGGATGCCGCGGCAGGGTCTACGATCACTCCAACGTGCCGATTTCGGGGGAGTGGGAGCCGCGCCTGCGGTCCTGCTGATTCGCCACACGGAAGTGCGGCGGGAGGAGGCTCAAGGGGAGTGTCGGTGAAGCTTGCAGTGCTGGGGTTGCTGACGGAACGTCGCGGCTACGGCTACGACATCGCCAATCGCTTGCAGGAGCGCCTGGGACCGAGCTTCAGAGCGGTCTCCGGCGCCGTCTACGTGTCGCTCGACCAGCTCGTCAGAGAGCAGCTGGCCGCGGAGGCCAAGCGCGACGAGTGCCGCCGCCAGGTGAAGGTCTGGTACGAGGCGACCCCGCAGGGCCGTGACCGCTTCGCCGCCTGGATGAGCCAGGCGCCCGCGCGCGAGCCGCTGCGCGGCGAGCTCTACCTGAAGCTCGCGGTCGCCCGTGGCGAGCACCTCCCGCAGCTGACCGCCGAGCTGGAGCGGCTCGAGCTCGTCTGCCTGACCGAACTGCAGCAGCAGACCGCCGCGGTCGCGCTCGGCCCCGCCCCTTCCGAGCAGGTCGGCTGGGACGTCGCCGCGCGGTGGCTGACCGACGCCGCGGCGATCGAACGGCTCAACGCCGACCTGCGCTGGACCCGGATGGCGCTGCGGACGATCAGGCAGACCGCCGCCGACGGCTCGATCGCCGCAGAGGCGCTGGTGCGGGCGACCGCCGCCGGCCGCTGACGCCGCACCCACCGCCGCACGCCGCACCGCACCGCCCGCCGCACCCCACCCCCATCGCCCTCACCACACACGCCAGATGAGCCCTCCCCTCCTCTCGCTCGACTCGGTTCGCACCGCGTTCTGGCGCGGCTCGCGCGAGGTCGTCGTGCTCGACGGCGCCTGCCTCGCCCTCCACCCCTCCGACTTCGCCTGCGTCGTCGCCGAGCGCAGCGCCGGCAAGACGACGCTGCTGGAGATCGCCGCCGGACTCCGCCGTCCCGACGCCGGCCGCGTCCGCTACGCCGGCAGCGACCTCGCGGCGCTCGGCGACCGCGTCCGTGGCCGCCTGCGCCGCTCCGAGATCGCCTGCGTCTGGAACCGCCAGCCGCCCGCCTCACTCTCCGGCACCGTCCTCGACCACGTCGGCCTGCCGCTCGTCAGCGCCGGGATCCGCCGCCGCGAGCGCCGTCGCGCGGCCGCCGAGATGCTCGAGCGCGTCGGCGCCTCCGACCACGCGGGCGCCCGCGCCGAGGACCTCTCCGACGCCGAGCGGGCGCGCGTCGCGCTCGCCCAGGCCGGCGTCCGCCGCCCGCGCCTGCTGCTGCTCGACGA
>JAEXXR010000619.1 GCA_023405705.1 Actinomycetes bacterium | reverse complement strand
GTGCGGGGGTGTCGGCCGGCATGCCGGCTGCCGCGTCGCCGACGGGCGTCACGCGGCCGGACGTCGTGTCGGAGGCGGGGCGGCCGCGCAGCGCGTGCGCCGTGAACAGCGCCACGAGGACGAGGCCGGCGAGGGCTGGGGCGAGAGCGGCGGCACCGCTGGGGTCGCTCGTGGCCGCCTTCGACAGGCCGAAGACCAGCAGCGCCATCCCTGGAGAGAGCAGCGCGAGGCCGCGGAGGTCGAGGCGCTGGGCGGGATGGGGCGGCGCGGTCGGCGGCAGGAGGCGGAGCGCGAGGGCGAGCGCGAGCAGGCCGACCGGGAGGTTGACGAGGAAGAGCCAGCGCCACGAGACGACGTCGAGCAGCAGGCCGCCGAGGACGGGGCCGAGCGCCGGGGCGAGCAGCATCGGGATGCCGACGACGCTCATCGCGCGGCCCATCCGCTCCGGCCCGGCGGCGAGGCCGATCAGCGTGATCCCGGCCGGCAGGACCGCGCCGCCGCCGATCCCCTGGACGACCCGCGCCGCGATCAGCGCCTCGGGGGACCATGCCGCCGCCGCGAGCGCCGAGCCGGCGGTGAAGAGCGCGAGCGCGGCGGCGAACAGCCGCTTCGCGCCGAAGCGGTCGGCGGCCCAGCCGGTCACCGGGATCGTCGCGGCGAGCGCGAGCAGGTAGCCGGTCGCGACCCACTGGATCGTCGCCAGCGACGCGCCCAGCTCGCGTCCGAGCGTGTCGATCGCGACGTTCACGACGGTCGTGTCGAGGATCGTCAGGAACGCGCCGAGCACGACGACCCCCGCGACGGTGCCGAGGCGGTCGCGCGGCGTTGCGGCGCCGGTCGGCGGAGCGGTCTCTGCCGTCATGCCGTACACCGTATCGCATGACTGATACGGTGTACGGCAGTTGGGCGTCGGCGCTTTGGCGTCGTTCGGCGACAGCGGAGAGCGATCGCTCGGACGGCGTGAGCGGGAGCGGCGCTCGGCGGCCGGCGGCTCGGGCGCGGCGGGCCGGCGCGATAGGCTCGGCGCGATGCCGAATCGGGCGCCGGAGCTGGAATGGGACGAGGCGGCCGCGGACGCGAGGGGCGCGGGCGCCGCTCGTCGCGGCGGGCCGAGAGCGACGCTGACGCGGGCGAGACTGGTCGGTGCCGCGCTGGAGCTCGCGGACGCAGAGGGGCTCGACGCGGTCTCGATCCGCAGAGTCGCCGCCAAGCTCGGCACGCGGCCGATGAGCCTCTACACGCACATCGCCTCCAAGGACGATCTCGTCGCGCTGATGCTCGACGAGGTCTCCGCCGAGCTGCTCGTGCCGGAGCCGCTGCCGGACGACTGGCGCGGCGCGCTGCGCGCGATCGCCAGACAGGCGCTCGACGCCTACCTCGCGCACCCGTGGATGCTGAGCGCCTTCGGCCGCCGGCCGCCGGTCGGGCCCAACCACCTGCGCCGCGGGGAGCAGTCCGCGACCGCCGTCGCCGGCCTCGCGATCGACCCGGCCGACGCCTGGACCGCGCTGCGGATCGTGCACGAGTGGACGATGGGCCACGCGCTCCACGTCGTCACGCTGCGCGAGGACCAGCAGCTGGAGCGCCAGCTCGCCGACGCGGACCCGGAGGCCTTCCCGCAGATGGCGAAGGTCTTTCCCGCCCTGCGCGGCAGACCGCACGACACCTCCTTCGACGCCGCGCTCGACGTCCTGCTCGACGGCATCGAGCGGCGGTTCCTCGCGCGCGCCGCGACCGGCGCGGCCGCGAGCCAGACCGAAGCCGGCGCCACCGAGACCACGACCGAGGCGAGACGATGACCCCCGGCCCGATCACGCAGACGACGACCGAGCGGCTGCAGCTGAGCGCCGCCCGCGGCGGTGACGAGCGCGCCTTCCAACAGCTCGTCGAGCGCTACCGCGGCGAGCTGCTCGCGCACTGCTACCGGATGCTCGGCTCGATCCACGACGCCGAGGACGCGCTCCAGGACGCGTTCCTGCGCGCGTGGAGATCGATCGGGCGCTTCGAGGGACGCAGCTCGCTGCGCGCCTGGCTCTACCGGATCGCGACGAACACCTGCCTCGACCTGATCGGGCGGCGTCCCAGACGGACGACGCCGCTGGAGTACGGCCCGCCGGCCGACGCGACGCCCGGCCCGGGCGTGCCGCTGAGCGAGTCGGTCTGGATCGAGCCGTTCCCCGACGACCCGCTCGCGCTGCCCGCCGGCCACGCCGCGCCCGACGCCAGCTACGAGCAGCGCGAGTCGGTCGAGCTGGCGTTCGTCGCCGCGATGCAGCACCTGCCGGCCCGCCAGCGCGCCGTGCTGATCCTGCGCGAGGTGCTCGGCTTCTCCGCCAAGGAGGTCGCCGACTCGCTCGAGACGACCGTCCCCTCCGTCAACAGCGCGCTCCAGCGGGCGCGCAGAACGGTCGACGACAAGCTGCCCGAGCAGTCGCAGCAGGAGACGCTGCGCGCGCTCGGCGACGACGGGCTGCGGCTGGTCGTCGAGGGCTACGTCGACGCCTGGCAGCGCGGCGACGTCGAGGCGGTCGTCGCGATGCTCGCCGACGACGCGGTCCTGACGATGCCGCCGATGGCGACCTGGTACCGCGACGAGCAGATCGTCGTCTTCCTGCGCGAGTGGGCCTTCAACGGCCGCGTCTACGACTCGCTCGGCCGCCGCCGCGTCAGAGTCGTCCCGACGATCGCCAACGGGCAGCCGGCCTTCGGCACCTACAGCTGGGTCGAGGACGCGGGCGCGCACATGCCGACGGTCCTCCAGGTGCTGACGCTGAGAGGCGAGCGGATCGCCGAGATCACCGGCTTCGTCAGCCCGGGCGTCTTCACGCGGTTCGGCCTGCCGGCCTCGCTGCCGGCGTAGCGCGCCGGGCGGGCCGCGCG
>JAEXXR010000600.1 GCA_023405705.1 Actinomycetes bacterium | reverse complement strand
GGGCGGGAACGGGTCGACCGGCAACGGCGCCGCTCCGGCCGGCGGCAACGGCGCCGCGCCCGCCGCGGCGACGAGACAGCGCGCCGCCTCCGCCAACCACGCCCACGCCGGCGCGACCGTCCGCGTCGACGCCGAGCGGCTCGACCAGCTGATGCACTTCATGGGCGAGCTGGTGATCCACCGGACCGTCGTCGAGACGCTCGCCGGCGACGCCGCCGTGCCCGGGCTGCAGCAGGCGATCCAGGACCTCGCGCGCTCCTCGCAGGCGCTCCAGGCGATGGTGATGCAGGTCCGCATGATCCCGGTCGAGGCGGTCTTCCTGCGCTTCCCGCGGCTCGTGCGCGACCTCTCATCCAAGCTCGGCAAGGAGGTCGAGCTGCAGCTGGTCGGGCAGGAGACCGAGCTCGACCGCACCGTCGTCGACGCGCTCGGCGACCCGCTCGTCCATCTCGTGCGCAACGCACTGGACCATGGCCTGGAGCCGCCGGACGAGCGCGAGGCGGCCGGCAAGGCGCGCACCGGCGTGCTGGAGATCTCCGCCCGCCACGCCGGCGGCAACGTCGTCATCAGCGTCCGCGACGACGGCCGCGGCGTCGACCCGGCGCGCGTCGCCCAGAAGGCGTTCGAGCGCGGCCTGATCAGCGAGGAGGCGATCCCGGCGGTCGACTCCCAGCGCGCCGCCGAGCTGCTCTTCACCGCCGGCTTCTCGACCGCCGAGACGACCAGCGACATCTCCGGCCGCGGGGTCGGGATGGACGCCGTCCAGGCGAAGATCCGCGAGCTCGGCGGCGAGGTGATCGTCACCTCCGAGCTGGGTGCCGGCATGGAGGCGCAGATCCGCCTGCCGCTGACGCTGGCGATCATGTCGGCGCTGCTGGTCGAGGCCGAGCAGATGCCGTTCGCGATCCCGCTCGACCGCGTCGAGCGCACGCTGCGGCTGGAGGATCACGCCGTCCGCTCCGTCGCCGGCTCGCGCATGCTCGTGCTGCGCGACGGCGTGCTGCCGCTGATCGACGCCGGCGAGGCGCTCGCCGGCCGCGTCGTCCCCTCCGGGGAGGCGCACGACCACGCCGTGATCGTGCGCGGCCGCGACCGCCGCCTGGCGCTCGCCGTCGGCACGCTCGTCGGCCAGCGCGAGCTGGTCACGCGTCCGCTGCCGCCCGAGGTCAGCGACCGCGCCGCCGTCTCCGGCGGCGCCGTCCTCTCCAACGGCGAGATCGCCCTCATCGTCGACTGCGACGCGCTCACGGCGCGCTCGCCCGAAGCCGTCCCCGTGTCCTGATGCCGCCGCAGGAAGGAGCCTCCAACGTGTCGACCGACTACTCCGATCTCCAGCTCGACGCCCTGCGGGAGCTGGCCAACATCGGCTCCGGCACCGCTGCCACGGCGCTCGCCAGCATGCTCGGCCGCGAGGTCGAGCTGGCGGTCCCGCGCGCGCTGGCGCTGCCGCTGGCCGACGCGGTCGACGCCGTCGGCCCGGCCGACGCGACCGTCAGCAGCGTCGTGCTGCCGATCGTCGGCGACCTCGAGGCGCTCGTGCTGCTGCTGTTCCCGACCGCGGACGCGGAGACGCTCTGCGGGCTGCTCGGCGTCGAGCCGGGCACCGAGGTCGGCGACTCGGCGATAGGCGAGATCGGCAACATCCTCGGCACCTCCTACATCAACGCGCTCGCGTCGATGGCGGGGCTGGCGCTGGAGCCGAAGCCGCCGCACGTCGTCACCGACATGCTCGGCGCGATCGTCGCCTCGCTGCTGACCGGCACGGTCGGCGACACCGGCACCGCGCTCGTGCTCGACTCGGAGCTCGACGTCGCCGACGCCGCCTGCTCGCTCTCGTTCCTGCTCCTGCCGACCACCGGGGGCGTCGCCGAGCTGCTCGGCCGCCTCGGGGTCGGAAACGCCTGATGGTCGGACGGGAGCGGTGAGGATCGTGCGCATGGGAGAGCTCGCCGTGAGCGCGAGCCCCGAGGACGAGCTGATGTCGATCGGGCTGGGCTCGTGCATCGGCGTCGCGGTGATCGACCGCGCCAGAGGCGTCGCCGCGCTGGCGCACGTCATGCTGCCCGACGCCGCTGCCGACCCCGGCGCCCCGGCCGGCAAGTACGCCGACCGCGCGGTTCCCGCGCTGGTGGAGGAGGCCGAGCGCCTCGGCGCCCGCAGGGTGCGGCTGGAGGCCGTGCTCGTCGGCGGCGCGCAGATGTTCGACGTCGGCGTCGGCAGCGCGCTCGACATCGGCGCCCGCAACGCGACCGCGGTCCGCGCGGCGCTCAGGGAGGCGCGCATCCCGGTGCGCGCCGAGGACGTCGGCGGCCGCCGCGGCCGCACGATGCGGCTGCACGTCGGCCCGATGACGGTCACCGTCAAGGAGGCCGGCGGCAGAGAGGTCGAGCTGTGGAACGGCTCGCCGAGCACGCGACGCAGCTCCGTGGAGGTCATGCACTGATGAGCGAGATCCTCACCAACGACCAGATCGCCGCGCTCGTCGAGGCGGCGAAGCACGGCGAGCTGCCGGACGAGTCGTCCGCCGGCCGCCGCGGCCGGCGGCTGAGGACCGTCGACTTCGCCCGCCCGACGAAGTTCACCAGCGAGCAGGAGCGGCGCATCGTGCGCACGCTCGACATGTTCTGCCAGACGGCCGCCGCGCGGCTGACGGCGGAGCTGCGCGTCCCGCTCGAGCTGGAGGTGATCAACACCTCGCAGCTGACCTGGTCGGCCGCGCAGCAGCAGCTGCCGCCGGCGTCGCTCGGCGCGCCGCTGGAGGTCCAGCCGCAGGACACGCGGATGCTGATGACCGCCGAGCTGCCGTTCATGCTGATGGCGATCGAGTACCTGCTCGGCGGCGCGCCGGAGAGACCGCCGCGCGCTCGCAAGATGAGCGAGATCGACTGGGTCCTCTCCAAGCGCCTGTTCGAGACGCTCACGACGCAGCTGTCGATCCAGTGGCAGGACCTCTGCGGCCAGACGTTCACCGCGCAGGAGGTCGACTCGCACGTCGAGGGCATGCAGGTCGCCGCGATCTCCGAGCCGACGCTGACCGTCACGCTGGAGTCGCGCATCAACCGCCACTCCTCGACGCTCGCGCTGCTGATCCCGTGGTCGGCGATCGACAAGGTCGCCGACGAGATCGCCGGCCGCGACGTCCGCACCCGTGCCGCCGACCCGCGCGCCGCGGCGCTGCTGGAGGCGGCCCTGTCGGGCGCCTCCGTGACGATGCGCGCGCAGGTCGGACAGGTCGAGCTGGCGATCGACGACGTGCTCGGGCTCGTCCCGGGCGACCTCGTCAAGCTCGGCATGCAGGCGCGCGACGGCGTGATCGTCCACGCCGAGGACGTGCCGATCCACCACGCCAAGCCCGGCCGCAGCGGCGCCCGCCGCGCGGTCCAGATCGTCGACCCGCGGGAGGAGGAGCAGCTGTGAGCACCAGAGACGCCCTCATGCGCCTCGGCGCCTCGACCGCCGAGGCGATCGCGAAGGTGTTGGAGAGCCTCGCGCCCGAGCAGGTCGAGCGCGGCGACGTGTCGGTCCTCAACCCCGACACGAGCCCGTTCGCGACGCTCGAGACGCCGGCCGTCGCGGTCAGCGTCGCCTACGTCGACGGCGTCACCGGCGGCAACGTCTTCATGATGACCGCCACGGGCGCACGCCGGATGGCGGCGGCGATGATGGGCCAGCCGGCGCCCGCGGACGACGGCACCGAGCTGACCGTCCTGGAGCTGTCGGCGGTCGCCGAGGCCGCCAACCAGATGATGGCCGCGGCCGCTGCCGCGATCGGCGTCGTGCTCGGCCAGGAGGTCGAGATCGCGCCGCCGGAGACGCGCATCTTCGCGAGCGCCTCCGAGGCCTCCGACGCCTACGAGATGGCGCCCCACGGCACGCGCGCGACCTTCCGCGTCTGCGACGAGCCCTGCCGGCTCGTGCAGCTGGTCCCGAACGCCTTCGTCGTGCGCATGACGCGCGCGCTCGACGAGATGGGCGTCGAGCACGTCAGCGGCGCCGGTGGCGGCCCGGAGACCGCCGACGGCGTCGCGGTCGACGAGCAGGTCGCGCTCGACGTCGCGCTGCGCGACATCCGCGTGAAGGTGTGGGCCGAGCTGGGCCGCGCGCAGGTGCCGCTCGGCGCGGCCCCCGAGATGCCGGCCGGCTCGGTGCTGGAGCTGGACCGCAAGGCCGACGACCCCGTCGACCTCTATGTCAACGGATTGCGCTTCGCGAGCGGGACGCTCGTGCTCACCGACGACGGCGAGTGGGCTCTGCGCCTCGCCGAGGTCGCGGGGCGCGAGGCTCCCGAGACGCAGACGAAAACCCCCGAACAAGAAGGAGCGGTGTCCTGATGGCACGTGTCCTCGTCGTCGACGACGCTGCGTTCATGCGCAAGATGCTGACCGACGCACTCTCGAACGGCGGCCACGAGGTCGTCGGAGAGGCCGGCAACGGCGTGGAGGCGATACAGCGCTTCCAGGAGCTGCGTCCCGAGCTGATCACGCTCGACATCACCATGCCGGAGAAGGACGGCCTCGAGGCGCTGCGGGAGATCATGGCGATCGACCCGAGCGCGAAGGTCGTGATGTGCTCGGCGCTCGGCCAGGAGGCCAAGGTGCTCGAGTCGATCAAGCTCGGCGCCAAGGACTTCGTCGTGAAGCCGTTCCAGGCCGAGCGGGTGCTGGACGCCGTCGGAAAAGCGCTTGCGTAGAGACACCATGATCGCGCGCGCTCTTCCTTCCGAGGTCGGCAAGGCGCCGGCCTAGCGCCGGCGCCTCACCGGCGACCGCGCCGCGCGTGGGAGCGCGGGCGGTCGTCATGGCCGCTGGCTGGGACGGCCAGCGCCTCGCGCGCGTTCGACGCGCGGCGTTATCACCCTGCCCGGACAATTTGAAACGTCAGGGCTAAAGCTCTCGGCTGGAACGCCGATCATCAAGGTCGACTCTCCCTCGGAGTCTCCCTCGATGATCCAGGCTTCCCTGTGCCAACGGGCGGTCGCGCTCAGCGCTGCCCTCATGATCCTGCTCTGCTCGCCTGCGCTCGCGCTCGCCGCCAGAGACCCGGAGGACACGCCGGTCGACCTCGGCACGTCCACGACCCCCGGCGCCGACACCGGCGGCGGCGGTGGCGGCTCGCTGGTCCGCACGATCGTCGGCCTCGCGGTCGTGATCGGCGTGATCTACGGGATCGCGTGGGTCCTCAGACAGGTCAAGCAGAGCAAGACCGAGCGCGCCGTCGGCGGGCTGGTCGCGGTCGCCGCGCTGCCGCTCGGCGCCGGCCGCTCGCTGCAGCTCGTGCGCGCCGGCAACGAACTGGTGCTGGTCGGCGTCGCCGACCACGCCGTCACGCCGATCCGCACCTACACCGAGGAGGAGGCGCGCGACGCCGGCCTCGTCGACGAGTGGGGCGAGCTGGTCGTGCCCGACGAGCAGGTGCTCGCGGGCGTCGCCGCCGGCGCGAAGGCGCGCGCGCCGAGGGACGTCGTCGGTGCGATGCGGAAGTGGACGGTGCGCAGATGACCCAGGTCGACGGCGACAGCGCCGTCCAGATCCTGCTGCTGATCGGCGCGCTGACGCTGATCCCGGCGGCGCTCTTCTGCCTCACCGGCTTCACGCGGATCCTGATCGTCCTCGGCTTCATCCGCACGGCGATCGGCACGCCGACGGCGCCGCCCAACCAGGTGCTGGTCGGGATCGCGCTGTTCCTGACGCTGTTCGTGATGGCGCCGACCTTCAACGAGATCAAGACGACCGCCTGGGACCCGCTGGAGGCCGGCAGAATCGACACCGCCCAGGCGGTCAGACGGGCTCAGCTGCCGCTGCGCGAGTTCATGTTCGAGCAGACGCGCAGAAGCGACCTGGCGCTGTTCGTGCGCCTCTCGGGGACGAGAGAGCAGCCGAGAACGCGCGCCGACATCCCGATGACGACGCTCGCGCCCGCGTTCATCATCAGCGAGCTGAAGACGGCCTTCCAGATCGGCTTCATGATCTTCCTGCCGTTCCTGATCATCGACCTGATCGTCGCCTCGACCCTGATGAGCATGGGCATGATCATGCTCCCACCGGTCTTCATCTCGCTGCCGTTCAAGATCCTCTTGTTCGTGCTGGTCGACGGCTGGGCGCTGATCACCGACTCCCTCGTCCGAAGTTTCAGCGGCTAGGTGCTCTGATGGATCAGGACACCGTCATGAACCTGTCGACGCAGGCGCTCGACCTGTCGATCAAGATCGGCGGTCCGCTCCTGCTGGTCGGCCTCGCCGTCGGCCTCGTCGTCTCCGTCTTCCAGGCGATCACGCAGATCCAGGAGCAGAGCCTCTCGTTCATCCCGAAGATCATCGCGACCGCGGTCGTGCTGATCGTCGCCGGGCCGTGGATGATGAACCAGCTGCTCGCGTACACCGAAGAGCTGTTCCGCTCGATCCCGACGCTGGTCGGCGCCTGATGAACGCGACCCAGCAGACGAGCGAGCAGCTGCTGGCCGCGCTCGGCGTCAGAAACGTGCTCGGCTTCTTCCTCGTGCTGGCGCGGCTGACGCCGCTGTTCATCGTCGCGCCGCTGTTCAACTCGCGGCAGATCCCCACGCGCGCGAGAACGGGGATCGCGCTCGCGCTGGCGCTCGGCCTCTACCCGATGGCGATCGCGGGCCAGACGCTGCCCGACGGCGTCGTCGAGATCGTCGGCCTCGTCGTCAAGGAGCTGCTCGTCGGGCTCGCCTTCGCGCTCTGCATCGCGATCCTGTTCGCGGCGATCGACAGCGCCGGCGCGCTGCTCGACTTCATGGTCGGCTTCGCCTTCGGCGCGACCGTCGACCCGATGACCGGAAACAACTCGGCCGTGCTGACGCGCGTCTACATGCTCGTCGCGATCGCGATCTTCATCGCGATCAACGGCGACGCCTGGCTGATCCAGGGGATGTCGCGCACGTTCGACCTCGTGCCGCTCTCCTCGACGCCCGACTTCGCCTCGATCGCCGAGGGCGTCGTGGCGACCTTCACGACGATCTTCGCCTCCGCGCTGCAGGTCGCCGCGCCGGTGATCATCGCCTGCGTGCTGACCGACGTCGGCTTCGGCGTCGTCTCGCGCGTCGTGCCGCAGATGAACGTCTTCGCGGTCGGCTTCCCGGTCAAGGTGCTCGTCGGCCTGCTCGTCGTCGCCGCCTCGCTGCCGTTCGTCGGCGGCTGGATCTCCGACCAGCTGACGGTCTCCGTCAGCCAGGCCCTCCAGACGGTCCGGATGGGGGTGATCTGACCCCATGGCCGACGACAAGACCGAGAGAGCGACACCGCGAAAGCGGGAGGACGCGCGCAGAAGAGGCCAGGTCGCGCGCTCGCAGGACGTCAACGGCGCGATCGTGATGATCGCCGGCCTGTTCGCGCTGTCGCTGCTGGGCCCGAAGGTCGTCGGCGGGATGGAGACGTCGATGCGCGACGCCTTCGACCGCATCGCCGCCCCCGGCGAGGCGCTCAGCGCCCGAGGCCTCGAGATCGTCTTCATGTCGTCGCTGCAGGTGTTCGCGCTGGCGGTCGCGCCGGTCGCGCTGATCTGCGCGATCGCCGCCGTCGTCGCCAACCTCGGCCAGGTCGGGCTGAAGCCGTCGCCGGAGGCGCTCAAGCCGCAGCCGAGACGGATCAACCCGCTGCAGGGCGCGAAGAACGTCTTCGGCCCGCGGATGTTCTTCGAGGGCGGCAAGTCGATCGTCAAGGTCGCCGTCATGGGCGTGATCGTCGCGATGACGCTGATGCCGCAGATGACCGAGCTGGCGGCGAGCGTCGGGACCTCGCCGAGCCAGCTCGGCTCCGAGCTCGCCGGGATGGTCTTCGCCGTCGCGCAGCGCGCCGCGATCGCCTACCTGCTGATCGGCTTCATCGACTACGCCTACCAGAAGTGGCAGCACGAGAAGCAGCTGCGGATGAGCAAGCAGGACGTCAAGGACGAGTTCAGATCGCACGAGCTGCCGGCCGAGGTCAAGAGCGCGCAGCGCCGCCGCCAGATGCAGCAGGCGCGCGCCCGCATGATGGCCGCCGTCCCCGAGGCCGACGTCGTCATCACCAACCCGACTCACTTCGCCGTCGCGCTCAAGTACGACGGCACCCGGCCGGCGCCCGAGGTGGTCGCCAAGGGCCAGGACCTGATCGCCCTGCAGATCCGCAGACTCGCGAGAGAGCACGAGGTGCCCGTGATCGAGAACCCGCCGCTGGCGCGCTCGCTGCACAGAAGCGTCGAGGTCGGCCAGCTGATTCCCGAGGACCTGTTCCAGGCCGTCGCGCAGGTCCTCGCGCACGTGTACAGAATCGCGCGCAGACGCGGAAAGGTGGCAGCGCGGTGAACTCGCCCCTGCTGAAGAAGGTGCTCGGCCAGACCGACCTGCTGGCCGCGCTCGGCGTCGTGCTGATCGTGGTGATGCTGGTCGTCCCGCTGCCGCCGCTGCTGCTCGACTTCTTCATCACGCTCAACATCTCGGCCGGCATCGCGATCGTCGTCGCGACGCTCTACCTCAGACGCGCGCTCGACTTCTCCGCGTTCCCGTCGCTGCTGCTCCTGACGACGATGTTCCGCCTCGCGATCAACGTCTCGGTCACGCGCCTGATCCTCACGACCGGCGACGCCGGCCACGTCATCAGAGCGTTCGGCGAGTTCGTCGTCGGCGGCAACGTGATCGTCGGCCTCGTCATCTTCTTCATCCTCGTCGTGATCCAGTTCGTCGTCGTCACCAACGGCGCCAGCCGCGTCGCCGAGGTCGGCGCGCGCTTCACGCTCGACGCGATGCCCGGCAAGCAGATGGCGATCGACGCCGATCTCAACGCCGGCCTGATCACCGACGAGGAGGCGCGCCGCCGCCGCGCCGAGATCGCCCAGGAGGCCGACTTCTACGGCTCGATGGACGGCGCCTCGAAGTTCGTCAGAGGCGATGCGATCGCGGCGATCGTGATCGTGCTGATCAACCTGATCGGCGGCCTCGCCGTCGGCATCATGCAGATGGGGATGCCGTTCAACGAGGCGATCCAGCACTTCTCGCTGCTGACGATCGGCGACGGCCTCGCGGCGCAGATCCCGGCGCTCCTGATCTCCGTCGCGACCGGCATCCTCGTCACGCGCGCCGCCTCCGACAAGGACCTCGGCACCGACGTCGCCGACCAGATCCTGATGCAGCGCAAGGCGCCGATGGTCGCCGGCGGCGCGATCCTCGCCTTCTCGCTCGTGCCGGGCCTGCCGAAGCTGCCGTTCATCGTGATCGGCGCCGGCCTGCTCGGGATCGGCTGGGTCCTGCGCAGACAGGAGGCCGCCCGCGCCGAGGAGGACGAGGCGAAGGCGCTCGCCGACGCCGACGGCTCGGCCGTCGCGCAGCCGCGCGACGCCGCGCTGGAGGCGCTGCCGATCGACCCGCTCGAGCTGGCGATCGGCTTCGGCCTCGTGCGCCTCGTCGACCAGGGCAACGGCGGCACGCTGCTGTCGCGCGTCAGCGTCATCCGGCGCCAGATCGCGACCGAGCTCGGCATGGTGATCCCGCCGGTCCGGATCCACGACGAGCTCGGCCTCGACTCGCACGAGTACGTGCTGAAGGTGCGCGGGACCGAGGTCGCGCGCGGCCGCATCATGGCCGGCCACCAGCTCGCGATGGACCCGGGCGACGCCGTCGGCCAGCTGCAGGGCGTCGCCACGACCGAGCCGGCCTTCGGCCTGCCGGCGACGTGGGTCGCCGACTCCCAGCGCGCCGAGGCCGAGGCGCTCGGCTACACCGTCGTCGACGGCGAGTCGGTGATCGTCACGCACCTGACCGAGACGATCCGCGCCCACGCCGCCGAGCTGCTCACCCGCCAGGACGTCAGAGCCCTGCTGGAGCAGCTGAAGGAGACCAACCAGGCGGTCGTCGACGAGGTCGTGCCCGACATGCTCACGCTCGGCGAGATCCAGCGCGTGCTGCAGGGCCTGCTCGCCGAGGGCGTCTCGATCCGCGACCTCGGCACGATCGTCGAGGCGATCGGCGACAAGGCGCGGCTCACGCGCGACACCTCGCTGCTGGCCGAGTACGCCCGCCAGGCGCTCGGCCGCACGATCACCGCGCCGCACATCGACGGCGAGCAGCGGCTGCGCGCGATCGCGCTCGACCCGGCGATCGAGCAGGAGGTCGCAGCGTCGATCACGCAGACCTCCGACGGAGAATTCCTCGCGATGGACCCCATCCGCGCGCAGGCTTTGGTCAGCGCGCTCCGAACACAGGTGGAGCATGCAGTCGCGCGCGGCAGTCGGCCGGTGCTGCTGTGCTCGGCTCGCGTGCGCCGCCACATGCGGAAGCTCGTCGAGCAGGCGATCCCGCATCTCGCGGTCTGCTCCTACAACGAGATCGCACCCGGCATCACTGTGGAGACGATTGGAGTGATCGAGCATGAGCTCACAACGGCTTAGTTCGCGCGAGCCTGCGATGGCGACGGCCGCAGCCGCGAGCTCGCACGTTGACGATCGGCCGGCGACGAACGGGCACGTGGCCGCGGATCCGTCGCTGCGCACCTTCCGCGGCAGATCGCTCGAGGAGGTCCTGCCGCAGATCCGCGCCGAGCTCGGCCCCGACGCCGTCGTCGTGCGCCAGCGCGAAGGCCTGATGGGCGGCATCGGCGGCTTCTTCCAGCAGCAGTTCGTCGAGGTGCAGGCCCGTCCGGGCGCTCAGCGGATCGATCTCTACGACGAGGCGCCGGCGGCCCCGGCCGCCCCGCCCGCGCAGGCGGCGCC
>JAEXXR010000592.1 GCA_023405705.1 Actinomycetes bacterium | reverse complement strand
GGCGCGGCCGAAGCCGCGTCGACCGCGACGCCCTCCGGCGCGATGCGGGCGATCGTCGCGCCGACCTCGACCGTCTCGCCGACCTGCACGGCGATGTGGAGGATCCCGTCGACCTCCGCCTCGTAGGGCATCGTCGCCTTGTCGGTCTCGACCTCGACGATCTCCTGCCCGCGCGTGACCGCCTCGCCGTCGGCGGCGAGCCAGGTGACGATCGTCCCCTCCTCCATCGAGTCGGAGAGGCGCGGCAGCGGGACCTCGACGATCCCGGCCGCGATCCCGTTCGCCGCCGTCATGACGTCGTCGGCGCGAACTCGCGCGCGGCGTCGCGCACGGGATCGGGGTACGGGGCGGCGAGCGACTGCTCGACGATCGCCTCGAACTGCGCCTCGACCTCGCCGTCGACGCCGTCGAGCACGGAGCCGTCGACGCCGAGCTGCTCGGTCAGCTTCTGGCGCGCGACCTTCAGCGGGTCGCGCTGCTTCCACTCGTCCAGCTCGCCCGGCTTGCGGTACCTGGCCGGGTCCGAGCGCGAGTGGCCGACGAAGCGGTAGGTCATCGACTGGATGAACTGCGGGCCCTCGCCTCTGCGCGCGCGCTCGACCGCGGCGGCGGCCGCCTCGCGCACCGCCCACACGTCCATGCCGTCGACCGTCGCGGTCGGGATCCCGAGCGCCTCAGGGCGCGCGGCGATCTCGCCGGCGGTGACGTCCTCAAACGGGGTGAACTCGCCGTAGCGGTTGTTCTCGCAGACGAAGATCGCCGGCAGCCTCAGCACCGCGGCGAAGTTGAGGCACTCGTGGAAGTAGCCGTGGTTGGTCGTGCCCTCGCCGAAGAAGGCGACGGCGACGCCGCCCTCGCCCTGCCGTCTGAGCGCCAGAGCGGCGCCGGTCGCGGCCGAGATCGAGCCGCCGATGATGCCGAAGCTGCCGATCAGGCCGTTGGACTGGTCGATCACGTTCATCGAGCCGGCGCGGCCGCCGCAGACGCCGGTCTCGCGGCCGAGCATCTCGTCCAGCAGCGCCTGCGGGTCGACGCCCGCGCCGAGCGAGTGGCCGTGGCCGCGGTAGGTGCCGGCGACCTTGTCGCGCTCGTCGAGCACGTCGCAGACGCCGATCGCGCCGGCCTCCTCGCCGATGTAGAGGTGGGTCGTGCCGTGGACCTCGCCCTTCTGGAAGAGCGACTGGACCGCCTCCTCGAAGCGGCGCACGACGAGCATGCGGCGGTACAGCTCGACGCCGTGCTGGGCGGGGCCGCTCAGCTCGCTGCTCGCCGAGCCGCCGGCGGCCGACCTGTCGGTGGCGGCCATGCTCACACCTCCACGCGGTCGCCGACGAGGTCGGCGCCGCGGACGTACTGCTTGCCGCAGACGAGCAGCTCCTCGCCCGGGAAGCGGGTGATGATCTGGGGGCCGTCGGCGGTGACGACGATCTCCTCCTCGATCCGCGCGGCGCCGGTGCCGTCTCTGGTGGCGCAGTAGGTCTCCAGCGCGAAGACCATCCCCTCCTCCAGCTCGATCGGGTCCTCGAACGAGTTGAGGCGCGAGATCATCGGCGCCTCGTAGAGGCCGACGCCGATGCCGTGGCCGAACTGGAGGCCGAAGCAGGCCTCCTCGCTCGGGAAGCCGAGCTCCTGCGCGGTCGGCCAGACGGCGGCGATCCTGTCGGTCGTCGTGCCGGGGCGGACCAGCTCGATCGCGTCGTCGAGCCACTCGCGGCACTGCTTGTACGCGTCGATCTGGCCCTGGTTCGTCGAGCCGACCGAGAACGTGCGGTAGTAGCACGTGCGGTAGCCCATGAACGAGTGGATGATGTCGAAGAAGGCCTGGTCGCCGGGGCGCAGGAGGCGGTCGGAGAAGACGTGCGGGTGCGGGCTGCAGCGGTCGCCGGAGACGGCGTTGATCGCCTCGACCTGCTCGGAGCCGAGCTCGAACAGCATCCGCTGCGCGTCGGCGACGATCTCGTGCTCGCGCACGCCCGGTCTGAGCGTCTCGTAGATCCGCTGGTAGACGGCGTCGACGATGCCGGCGGCCTGGTCGAGCAGCGCGATCTCGTCGGCGGTCTTGATCTTGCGCGCGCTCTGCATCACGGGCGCGGCGTCGCCGGTCGCGATCCCGCGGCGGGCGAGCGAGGCGAGCGTCTCCATGTCGGTCAGGTCGAGGCCGACCGGCTCGTCGAGCAGGCCGTGGTCGTCGAGCACGTCGTAGATGTGGCCGGCGAGCAGGTCGGGCACGCCGCTCTCTCGCGGCATCGCGCCGCGCATCGAGGTGACGCCCGGCTGCCAGCTGCTCTCGGGCAGCCAGGGGGCGTACAGCTGGTGGTGGCGGGCGGCCGAGCCGAAGTCCCACAGGACCGGCTCGCCGTTGCGCGGCAGCAGGACGCAGCGGGCGCTCTTGTCGCGCGCCCACTCGCCGATGTGGGTCGAGGTGACGTAGCGGATGTTGTTCTGGTCGAACAGCAGGACCGCCCCGAGCTCGGAGGCCTCGAGCGCCGCCTTGGCGCGCTTCAGGCGGTCCGAGCGCAGCCGCGCGAAGTCGACGCGCTGCTCCCAGTCGACCGCCATGGTCGCTCCACGTGACGCGATGTTCATGCCCGAGCCCTCTCCTCGATTCGTACAGCAGGCGTTGCGTGAAGCAAGAATAAACAGTTTGGCTGAACACGTCAATCTGCGCTGGTCATATGAGCCGATCTGGCGTGATTTCGTGCACTTTGACTACACGATCGTGCGACGGGGCCAGACGGGCCGACGTGCGCGGCTCGGCCGGCCGAGCGTCTCGGCGCGGCGACGCAGGGCGCCGCCGCGCCGAGCGGCGCGCCCACAGGGTCAGCGGTCAGCAATGCGGCGTGACGCCGGCCACGGCAGGGGGTACAGTCGGTCGTTCCATGGGATGGGGCTTCGTGTGGCTGATGCTGGTGCTGAAGATCCCGATCGGGCTCTTGCTCTGGCTCGTCTGGTGGGCGGTCCG
>JAEXXR010000568.1 GCA_023405705.1 Actinomycetes bacterium | reverse complement strand
CATGCGGACCGCACCGCCTCCAGCGCGCCGCTGCGGGCGCTGCGGTAGGCGGCGTCGAGCAGCTCGACGGTGCGCGCCGCCAGCTCGCCCGGCGAGGCGTTGAGCACCTGCCTGCCGAGCGCCAGGTCGACGAGCGCGTCGGCCGGTCCGTCGCAGTCGTAGGCGCCGCCGTCGGGCGCGATGTCCAGTCTCGCCTCGTAGCCGTCGTTGCGCCACAGCCAGGCGATCTCGCGCTCGACGTCGACGTGCAGCTGGCCCTCGGAGCCGATCGCGCGGACGGCGAGCTGGTGCTTGTTGTCGCCGGCGCCGACGTGGCAGGAGCCGCCCGCGACGGTGCCGACGGCGCCGCCCTCGTAGCGGACCGAGATCGCGTCGTGCAGCTCGACCGGCGCGCCGAGCGGCGCGCTCATCAGCGCGAACGCCTGCTCGCCGCGCAGGCCGGTCAGCCACAGGCCGAGCCCGAGCGCGTGGCTGAGCTGCGCCTGGCCGTAGCCGCCGCCGGAGACGGCGGGATCGGTCCAGGTCGCCTGCTCGGGGACGGTCTCGGGCGCGGCGCCCGGGTAGGAGCCGGTGTTCGACAGCAGCTCGCGCGTCGCCGAGGCCATCTGGATCGTGCACTGCTCGATCGCGCCGATCCCGTGCTCGTCCATCAGCGCTCTGATCTCGCGGACCATCGGCTTGTAGTTCCAGCCGAACGCGACGACGAGGTGGCGGCCGGTCCGCTCGGCGACCTCGACCAGCTCCCAGGCCTGCGCCGGGTCGATCGTGAACGGCTTCTCCACGAGCACGTGCGCGCCGGCCTCCATCGCCGCCTTCGCGTGCTCGAAGTGCAGCCCGGAGGGGCTCGCGACCAGGCAGGCGTCGACGCCGGCGTCGAGCACGTCGCGGTAGTCCTCGGAGCCGAGCTGGAAGCCGAAGTCCGAGCGGATCTTCTCCAGCAGCTCGGGGCCCTTGCGGGCGACCGCGACCAGCTCGACCTCCTCGCCGCGGGCGGCGAAGTTCGGCAGGTGCGAGGCGACCGCCCACGATCCGGCGCCGATCACGCCCACGCGCAGCTTGCTCATCTCTTCTCTCCTGTGTGCCGGTGCGGCGTCGTCATCTGTCGGTGAGGCGGATCCGCAGCTGGTCGAACGAGACCGCCAGGATCAGCAGGGTGCCACGTGCGACCTCCTGCCAGAACGACGAGACGTTCAGCAGCACGAGGCCGTTGTTGAGCACGCCGATGATCAGCAGGCCGAGCATCGTCCCCGCGATCGTGCCGCGACCGCCGGCGAGGCTCGCCCCGCCGAGGATCACCGCGGTCACGACCGACAGCTCCAGCCCCATGCCGGCCTGCGGCGAGGCGGCGCCGAGCTGCGAGGTGAGGATCAGGCCGCCGATCGCGACGCAGAGGCCCGACAGCACGAAGCCGGCGAAGATCACGCGGCCCGAGCGGATGCCGTTGAGGCGCGCGGCGACCGGGTTGGCGCCGATCGCGTACATCGAGCGGCCGAAGATCGAGTAGCGGCTCATGAACCAGAAGGCGAGCGCGATCGCGGCGAAGATGAAGACCGGCAGCGGGATGTCGAACAGCGGGCGCGAGGTGCCGAGCGTCGAGAAGCCCGACACCGACAGCGTCTGCCCGTCGGTCAGCACCTGCGTCAGGCCGCGGAAGGCGGCGAGCGTCCCGAGCGTCGTGATCAGCGCGTTGATGCCGACGACCGTCACGAGGAAGCCGTTGAGCATGCCGATGCCGACGCCGGCGAGGATCGCGACCGGGACCGCGAAGCCGAGGTCGTGGCTGCCCGCGAGCGAGGCGAGGACCGCGCCGCAGAAGGCCGACGCGGAGCCGACCGAGAGGTCGAACTGGCCCGCGATCAGCAGCATCGTCGCGGGCGCGGCGATGATGCCCGTCACCGCCGCGGCGGTGAGGATGTTCACGAAGTTGTCGTAGTTGAGGAAGTACGGCGAGCGGATCGCGAAGAAGACGCAGAGCGCCAGCAGGAAGACGATCAGCGCCGCCGTCTCCGGGACGCGCCGTCTGCGCTTGGACGGGACGGCTGACTCGGGCACCATGCCCGCGGTCGGCGCGGCCGCCGGGGCGCCGGCGCCGGCGTCGATGGTGTTGGGGTCGGACACTGCTTCAGCCTCCAGCGAGCAAGGTCAGGCGCTCGGTCGTGATCTCGTCCGTCGCCAGCTCGCCGACGAGGCGACCGCGCGCCATCACGACGGCGCGGTCGGCGAGCTGGACGACCTCCTCGTAGTCGGATGTGGCGACCAGCACGCCCATCCCCTGGGCGGCGAGGCCGCGGATCGCGCGGTAGATCTCCAGGCGGGCGCCGACGTCGACGCCGCGCGTCGGCTCGACGAGCAGCAGCACGCGCGCGCCGCGCTCCAGCCAGCGGGCGAGGATCACCTTCTGCTGGTTGCCGCCGGAGAGCGTGCCGATCGCCTGGCCGGGGTCGTTGCGCGAGCGGATCCCCAGCTCCTCGTGCCAGCGCTGGTAGGCCTTCGCCTCGCGGTCGGCGCGCAGCAGCCCGCCCTTCGCCATCGCCGGCCACGACGGGACGGAGACGTTCTCGGCGACGGAGCGGACGAGGAAGGCGCCCTCGCGCTGGCGGTCGGCCGGCACCAGGCCGACGCCGGCGGCGATCGCCTCGTGCGGTCCGCGCGGCGCGTAGGGC
>JAEXXR010000547.1 GCA_023405705.1 Actinomycetes bacterium | reverse complement strand
CGGCGGGACCGCGCCGCGCGAGACGGTGAAGCGGACGCCCTCGGCCGTCACCTGCGCGACGCGCACGACCGGGCCGCCGTCGAGCGCGGTGAGGGCGGCGAGCGCGCGGTCGGCGTCGGCCTCCAGCGGCAGCCACAGCTCGACCTCGAGCGAGACGACCGGGTCGACGATCGTGTCGTTGCGCAGCACGCCGGTCGCGAGCCGCTCGTTCGGGATGAAGAGGCGGTGGCCGTCGGCGCCGCGGACGACCGTGTAGTTGAGGCGGACGTCCTCGACCGTGCCGCTCTCGTCCTCCAGCGTGACGCTGTCGCCGATCCGCAGCGGCTGGGCGATCGTCAGCATCACGCCGGCGATCAGGTTCGCGAGCGTCTGGCGGGCCGCGAAGCCGAGCACGGCGGCGAGCAGGGCGCTGGAGGCGAGCACCGTCGTCGCCAGTCTGTTGAGCCCGTCGAACTGCGCGATCGCCGTCATCACGCCGATCACGAGGATCGTCAGCGTCACGAGCCGGCGCAGGAAGCGCATGCGCGTGTCGACGGCCGCCGTCAGGTCGTCGCGCATCACCGCCTCGGCGAGGCGCTGACCGCGGTGCATGATCGCCCTGTCGACTATCCACGCCAGGACGCAGGCGACGACGATCGCGAGCAGCGCGCCGATCTCTCTGTGCTCGTCGAGGAAGGTTCTCACCGTCGCGGCGACGAGCGGGCTGGCAACATCGGCGGCGAACATGAGACGCGAGCGTAGCGGCCCCCTGCTGGAAGCGTGGCGCCCGTTCTGGACCTCCCGCGTGGCGGTCTGGGCGGCGGGCCTGCTCGGCGTGCTCTGGCTCGGGAAGGCGCCCGGCAGCGAGCAGTACGACCCGGCCGGCATCACGAGGCCGTTCTCGCCGTTCGCCGACCTGCTGCTGGCGCCGGCCGCCCGCTGGGACGCCGTCTGGTTCCTGTCGATCGCCGACGACGGCTACGGCGACTCGGCCGACAAGGCGAAGGCCGCCTTCTACCCGCTCTATCCGCTGCTGGCGAAGGTCGTCGGCTTCGTCACCGGCTCGACCGTGACCGGGGCGCTGCTCGTCTCGCTGGCCGCCTTCTTCGGCGCGCTGCTGCTGCTGCGCAGGCTCGCCGACCTCGAGCTGGGCGAGCGCGACGGGCGCGTGACGGTGCTGCTCGTCGCCTTCTTCCCGTCGGCCTTCTTCTTCTCCGGGATCTACTCGGAGTCGCTCTTCCTGCTGCTGTCGGTCGGCGCGCTGCTGGCCGCGCGCAAGGAGCGCTGGATGTGGGCGGCGGTCGCCGCCGCGCTCGCGACGCTGACGCGCAACAGCGGCGCCGTCCTGCTGGTGCCGCTGGTGCTGATGTACCTCTACGGACCGCGCGGGGACGGCGCGGACGACGGGCCCGCGGCCGGCAGAGCGTGGTGGAGGCCGCGCTACGCGCCCGGCCGCGAGCTGGCGTGGCTGCTGCTCGTCCCCGCCGCGCTGGCCGCCTACCTCGGCTACATCTGGATCGTGCTCGACGACCCCTTCGCGCCGTTCAGCGCGCAGGAGCTGTGGGGGCGCGAGCTGGTGCCGCTCGGCGCGATCTGGGAGGGCGGCCGCGCCGCCTGGCTGGGGCTGCGGCAGCTCGTCCACGGCAGCACCATGCCGGTCTACTTCGACGAGGCCGGCGGCGACTCGTTCGTCAACGCCGGTCAGAACCTGATGCTGTTCGGCTTCCTCGTCTTCGCGCTCGTCGCGACCGTCGGCGCGCTGCGGCGGCTGCCGATCGCCTACGGCGCCTACGCGCTCGTCGCGCTCGTGCTGACGCTCTCCTACCCGGTCTCGGCGCAGCCGCTGATGTCGCTGCCGCGCTTCGTGCTCGTGCTCTTCCCGCTGCAGATGTGGCTGGCGCAGTGGGTCGGCCGCCGCGGCGACGGCGGCAGCGAGCGGGCGATCGCGATCTGCGCCGTGCTGCTCGGCCTGCTGACGGCCCAGTTCGCGCGCTGGGGCTTCGTCGCCTGAGCGTGGAATGCTGCGCCCAGAGGGCTTGCATTCCTTTGGGAGAACTCGTGCAGGCGCTCGTTCTCCCGGCGGGGCAGAATGCTCGGCGTGTCTGACTTCCCGCAGGCCTATCTGCTCGACGCGCTCGGGACGCTGCTGGAGCTCGAGCCGCCGGTCGAGCCGCTGCGGCGAGAGCTGCGCGAGCGCTTCGGCCTGGAGCTGAGCGTCGCGGAGGCCGGCGCCGCGATCAGGGCCGAGATCGCCTACTACCGCGCCCACCACGACGACGCCTCCGATCGCACCCGGCTGGCGACGCTGCGGCGCGACTCCGCGCTCGCGCTGCGCGCGGCGCTGCCGCCGGCCGGCCGCGCGCTGCCGGTCGAGCCGCTGACCGAGGCGCTGCTGGCGGCGATCCGCTTCCGGCCCTTCCCGGAGACCGTCGCGGTGCTGGAGGCGGCGCGGGCGCGCGGCAGCCGGCTGGTCGTCGTCAGCAACTGGGACGTCTCGCTGCACGACGCGCTGGAGGCGACCGGCCTGGCGCCGCTGCTCGACGGCGTCGTCACCTCCGCGGAGGTCGGCAGCGCCAAGCCGGACGGCGCGATCTTCGCCCGCGGCCTGGCGCTCGCGGGCGTCTCCGCGGCCGAGGCGCTGCACGTCGGCGACGACGTCGCGGCCGACGTCGAGGGCGCCCGCGCAGCCGGGATCGAGGTGCGCCTGGTGG
>JAEXXR010000517.1 GCA_023405705.1 Actinomycetes bacterium | reverse complement strand
CGCGCGGCCTGCGCAGGCTCGACGGCGCGGCCGCCTTCTCGCCGGGCGCCGACGAGGAGGAGCTGTCGGCGGCGATCGTCGCCGTGATCGAGGCGGCGAGGCCGGCCGTCGGGCGCACGCGCGTCGTCGAGATCGTGCGCGGCAGCCGCTCGCAGGCGATCGCCGAGCACTCCTACGACGGCCTGCCGCAGTACGGCACCTTCGCCCACCTGCGCGGCGAGCAGGTGCTGCAGCAGGTCGACATGCTGATCGCGCGCGGCAGGCTGCGCTCGACCGGCGGCCGCTACCCGACGCTGCGCTCGACACGCGCCGAAGCGGGGCGGACCGGTACCGTGGGCGCCGCATGAGCAGCTTCGCGATCGCCGTGCTCGCCTCGGGCACCGGCTCCAACCTCCAGGCGATCCTCGACACCGTCCACGGCCGCGACGGGATCGAGGTCGTCGGCGTCGGCTCCAACGTCGCCGGCGCGCCCGCGCTGGAGCGGGCCCGTGCGGCCGGCGTCCCGACGGCCGCCTTCCCGCTCGCCGACCATCCCGACCGTGCCGCGCGCGACGCCGCGCTGGCGGGCTGGATCGAGCGCCAGGGCGCCGAGCTGGTCGTGCTGGCCGGCTACATGCAGCTGCTGACGCCCGGCTTCCTCGCGCGCTTCCCGCAGCGGGTCGTCAACGTCCATCCCGCGCTGCTGCCGGCCTTTCCGGGCCTGAGAGCGGTCGAGCAGGCGCTGGAGCACGGGGTGCGCGTCTTCGGCGTCACCGTCCACTACGTCGACGAGGGCGTCGACACGGGTCCGATCATCCTCCAGCGCGCCGTCGAGCTGCCGCACGCGCGCGACGCCGCCGAGGTCTTCGGTCACATCCACGCGATCGAGCACGAGCTGCTGCCGGAGGCGATCCGCCTGATCGCCCGCGGGGCGGTGCGACCGGACCCGGCCGACCCCCGCCGGACGCTGCTGGATCCATAACCCGCGGGGCGTCGCGCCTCCGCTTCGCCTAACCTTCCCATCCGTGTCTGAAGGAACCGAGACTCCCAACGGGATCGCGCCGACCGCCCCCGGGCAGGTCCAGGTCCGCCGTGCGCTGCTGTCGGTCTCCGACAAGACGGGGATCGTCGAGTTCGCCCGCGGGCTCGCCGACCTCGGCGTCGAGATCGTGTCGACCGGCGGCACCGCCGGCGTCCTCGCCGACGCCGGCATCCCGCACCGTTCGATCACCGACTTCACCGGCTTCCCGGAGATCATGGACGGGCGCGTCAAGACGCTGCACCCGAAGCTGTACGCCGGCCTGCTGGCCGTCCGCGACGACGAGAGCCACCTCTCGGCCGCGCGCGACGCCGAGGTCGAGATGGTCGACGTCGTCTGCGTCAACCTCTATCCGTTCGAGCAGACCGTCGCGCGCCGCGGCGTCGCCGACTCCGAGGTGATCGAGAACATCGACATCGGCGGCCCGACGATGATCCGCGCGGCGGCGAAGAACTTCGCCTTCGCGGCGCCGGTCGTCTCGCCGGCCAGCTACGACGCGATCCTCGACGAGCTGCGCGCCTCCGACCGGATGCTGTCGCTGGCCACGCGCGAGTCGCTCGCCGCCGAGGCGTTCGCGTACACCGCCCGCTACGACACGGCGATCACGCGCTGGTTCTCGGAGAAGCGCGGTGACGACTTCCCGCAGCTGTTCGTGCGCGCCTTCGAGAAGGTCACCGACCTCTCCTACGGCGAGAACCCGCACCAGCGGGCCGCCTACTACGCGCAGGTCGGCTCCCCGACGCACCTGCTCTCCAACGTCCGGCAGCTCGGCGGCAAGCCGCTGTCGTTCAACAACCTGCTCGACCTCAACGGCTCCCGCCTGCTGGTGCGCGAGTTCAACGCGCCGGCCTGCGTCATCGTCAAGCACAACAACCCGTGCGGCGTGGCGACCGGCGACACGCCCGTCGAGGCGTACGAGCGCGCCTTCGAGTGCGACCCGATGTCGGCCTTCGGCGGCATCGTCTGCCTCAACCGGCCGGTCGACAGGGAGCTGGCCGAGGCGCTCGTGAAGCAGTTCATCGAGGTGCTGTTCGCCCCGGGCTACTCCGAGGAGGCGCTCGAGGTCCTGTCCGTGAAGAGAAACATGCGGGTGCTGCAGGACGACGAGAACCTGCCGCTCCACCTCGCCGAGCCCGACCTCAAGCAGGTCGTCGGCGGCCTGCTGGTGCAGGACCGCGATCTCGACACGCAGGAGCGGGCCGAGATGACCGTCGCGACCAGACGCCAGCCGACCGACCAGGAGTGGAGCGAGCTGCTGTTCGCCTGGCGCGTCTGCAAGCACGTCCGCTCCAACGCGATCGTGCTGGCGAAGGACAACGCCTCGGTCGGGATCGGCGCGGGCCAGATGAGCCGCGTCGACTCGGTCCGGATCGCCGTCGAGAAGGCGCGCGAGGGATCGCTGAGCGGCGCCGTGCTCGCCTCCGACGCCTTCTTCCCGTTCGCGGACGGGCCCCAGCTCGCGGTCGACGCGGGCGTCACCGCGATCATCCAGCCCGGCGGGTCGGTGCGCGATCAGGAAGTGATCGCCGCCGCCGACGAAGCCGGCGTCGCGATGGTCTTCACGAGCCGGCGCCACTTCAAGCACTGACCTGGCCGACCACCTCCGCGGCCTTTCGTTTTCCGCCTCTGAGCAAGGGGTAGGGGAAGGCCGCCGGAGGCTCTCGGGCGGGGCGTCGGCCCCGAGCCCGCGCGCCGCCCGTCATCCGGTAATGACGCAATCACGCCAAAGCCACGCCACGCCGGCCCCGTTCGGGCTGGCCGAGGAGCGCCTCGACGAGGGCGAGGTCGTCGTGATCGCGGTCCGCGGCGAGCTCGACCTCTTCACGGCTCCGGAGCTGCGCGACCTGCTGCGCGACCACGCCGACGGCGATCCGCCGCCGCACGTCGTCGCCGACCTCAGCGGCTGCACCTTCGTCGACGCCAGCGGCTGCCAGGTGTTGCTGCGGGCGGCGCGGCGGCTGGCGTCGCTCCAGCGGCGGCTCGCGATCGTCAACACGAACCCCGGCACGGCGCGGATCCTGAGCGTGATGGGGCTCGACGAGCTGTTCCCGGTCGTCGCCACGCGCGCGGAGGCGACCGATGCCGTGCGACGGCCCGCCACCTGAGCTACAGCCCGGCCCCGCTGCTGCCGATAGGGACGGGGGTGATGCCGGACCGTCGGACAAAGTCGCGCGCGAGCGCCTGCAGCGGAGAAGAGCGGTGACGCTCCGGCGGCGGCGCCTGCCGATCGCGCTGCTCGGCGTGCTCGTGCTGGTCTGCGCGACGCTCGCCGGCGCGTGGGCGTCGGCGCGGCACGAGCGCTCGATCGCGACCGAGCGCCAGCAGGAGCTGCATGCGCGCGCCGTCTCGCTGCTCGGCTCGACGCTCACCAACGCACGTGCCCGGCTGATCGACCTGGCGTCGCTGATGTCGATGCCGTCGGCGACGGCCGACGACTTCGAGCTGACCGCCAACCGGCTCCGCTCGCAGGCGGCGCTCGGCGCGGTCTGGCACGTCAGCCGCATTCCCGGCGACGCCACGGCCGGAAGGCCCGAGCGCTATCTGCTGGTCCAGAGACTCAGCCGGCTGTCCGGCCCGAGGGAGGGGACCGATCTCGCGACCGACCCGGCGCTGAGAGCGACGCTCTACGCGACGATGGAGCTCGGCGTCGTGCAGGCGACCGAGGTGACGCCGATCCCCGGTGCCGGCTGGAGAGGCATGGCCTTCGCGGCGCCGATCTACCGCGGCGGCAGAGTCCCTGCGACGGTCGAGGCCCGCCGGCGCGCCACGACCGGCTTCGCGGTCGCCGTCTACCCCGCCGAGACGGTGCGGATGGGGATCGAGGCGATGGTCACCGAGGACGTCGTCTACGGACTGCGGCTCGGCGACCAGTGGATCGCGGGCAGCATGCCGCCGGCCGACGAGGCGCTCACGACCGCGTTCCCCGGCGGCGGCCACGACTGGCTGTTCGCGATGGGCCGGCCCGTCCCCAGCTACGGCGTCACGTGGACGATCCTCGTCGCCGGCCTCGTGATCACGTTCGCGCTGTGGCTGCTGATCTGGATGGCGGCGCGGCGCGAGCGCTACGCGCTGGAGCTGGTCGACGCGCGCATGGCCGAGCGCGACAGAGCGGAGGCCGAGCTGCGCGCCGCCGAGCAGCGCCACCGCCTGCTGGCGGACAACTCGACCGACATGATCCTCGTCTTCGACCCGTCCGGCACGGTCACGTACGTGTCGCCGGCCTCCGTCGAGTTGATGGGTTACCAGCCGGAGGAGCTGATCGGCCGCAAGCCGCGCGAATTCGCTCACAGTGACGACAGAGACGAAGTGATCGGCGCCCGCGAGCGTGTCAGCGAGCAGGGCGGCACGATCACGGTGACGAGCCGCATCAGACACCGTGAAGGTCATTACGTGTGGATCGAGGCGCGCGTGCGCCGCGTGATCGACCCCGACACCGGCGAGATGCGCGAGGGCCAGGCGATCGTGCGCGACGTCAGCGACCGGATCGCCGCCGACGCGGCCCTGCGGGTCAGCGTCGAGCAGCTCGCGGCGGCCGAGCAGCGCTTCCGCACCGCCTTCGAGGCGGCGCCGATCGGGATGGCGCTGAGCGACCTCGACGGCTGCTTCATCCAGGTGAACGACGCGCTCTGCGCGATCACCGGTTACACGCGCGAGGAGCTCGAGGAGATGAGCTTCGCGGAGTTGTCACATCCCGCCGACGCCGCACGCGACGAGGAGATGATGAACGCCCTGCTGTCCGGCGAGCAGAGCACCTTCTGGATGGAGAAGCGTTACGTCGACGTCGTCGGTCAGGTCGTATGGGTGGCGGTGCACGCGACGCTCGTGCGCGCCGCCGACGGGACGCCGCAGCACTTCCTCGGCCAGATCCAGGACGTCAGCGAGCGTGTCCGTTACGAGGCGCAGCTGCAGCACATGGCCGACCACGACCCGCTCACCGGCCTGCTCAACCGGCGCTCGTTCGAGCGTGAGCTCAATCAGCACATCAACCGCGTGCAGCGCTACGGCGCCGAGGGCGCCGCGCTGGTGCTCGACATCGACCGCTTCAAGCACATCAACGACACGCTCGGCCACAACGTCGGCGACGAGCTGATCGTCAAGGTCGCGCAGACGCTGCGCACGCGGCTGCGCGACAGCGACGTGCTGGCGCGCCTGGGCGGCGACGAGTTCGCCGTGCTGCTGCCGAGGGGCGGGCGCGAGGAGGCCGAGGCGGTCGCCGAGTCGATCCTCGCCTCGGTGCGCGCGCAGTCGGTGCTGACGACCGCCGGCAGGCGGCGCCCGATCACCACCAGCGTCGGCATCGCGCTGTTCGGCGAGAGCGAGGGGCTCAGCGCCGAGGACGTGCTCGTCAACGCCGACCTGGCGATGTACGACGCGAAGGAGGCCGGCCGCGACCGCGCCGCCACCTACTCCTCACAGGAGCGCGGAGCGTCGAGGATGAAGGCGCGCATCACCTGGGCGGAGCGGATCCGCGACGCGCTGGAGGAGGATCGCTTCACGCTCTACGCGCAGCCGATCGTGGAGTTGCGAAGCGGGGCTGTGCGCCAACATGAATTGCTGCTGCGGATGCTCGACGAGCAGGGCGAGGTGATCCCGCCGGCGGCGTTCATCTCGATCGCCGAGCGGTTCGACCTGATGCAGGAGATCGACCGCTGGGTCGTCGCGCGCGCGATCCGCCACATGGGTGAGCAGCGCCGGCTCGGCCGTGAGCTGACCTTCGAGGTCAACATCTCCGGCAGCTCGACCGGCGACCCCGAGCTCTTGACGATCATTCAGCGCGAGCTGTCCGAGAACGAGGTCGATCCTGTGAATCTGGTGCTGGAGGTGACCGAGACGACGGCGGTCGCGAACATCCCGCGCGCGCAGGAGTTCGCACAGCGGCTTGCCGAGCTGGGCTGTCGATTCGCGCTGGACGACTTCGGCGCCGGCTTCGGTTCCTTCTACTACTTGAAGCACCTGCCGTTCGACATCCTCAAGATCGACGGCGAGTTCGTGCGCTCGTGCACCACCAGCCAGACCGACCAGCTGCTCGTACGCGCCGCCGTCGAGATCGCGCGGGGGATGGGCAAGGAGACGATCGCCGAGTACGTCGGGGACGAGGCGACCGTTGAACTGCTGCGGGAGCTCGGCGTCGACTATGCGCAGGGCTTCCACGTCGGGCGCCCGGCACCGCTGGACAAGGCACTGGCGGGCCACTTCGTCAGCCCTTGAGCCTTCCCTCACCAATCAAATTCGTAACCCGCCGTCTGCGACGTTGAGCGGCCGCTCTTCATGGGGGTTCAATACATCGCTGCCGATTGGTAGCCTTGGTCACCCCCTCATAGGAGTTACGTAGATGGCAGATCTCGTCGCGCAAATTCAACGTGACATCGAAAAGCGTCTGAAGGAGCTGCGGCCGCTGATCGAGGAGAAGGACCAGCTGGAGGCGGTGCTCGCAGCGCTCAACGGCGAGACGGCGGCCAACGGCGTCGCGGCCTCCTCCACCCGTGCCCGCCCCCGCGCGTCGACTCCCGCTCGCGCCCCCTACGCGGGCGGCAAGTCGCGTCGCGCTCCGCGCGGCGCCAACCGCGAGGCGATCCTGAAGATCGTCGGCGAGCGTCCCGGCATCTCCGCGGCCGAGGTCGCCGAGATCACCAACATCGCCAAGCCGACCGTACACACGACGATCTCGCAGCTGAAGCGCAAGGGCATACTCGAGGCCGAGGGCGCCAACGGCGTCCGGCTCGCGGAGGCCTCCTGATCGACGCCGGGCTGGTGCGGCGGGCGACCCCCTCGCCCGTTGCGCACGCCCGGGCGTTCGCAGTGCGCCCCCTGGGACTCGAACCCAGCCCGCCGGATTAAAAGTCCGGTGCTCTAACCCGATGAGCTAGAGGCGCCCCCTCATCGTCGCACGCTCGGCGAAATCGCGCCGCCATCTACAATGTCCTCTCCGCAGCCCCGCCCCCATGGTGTAGCGGTCAGCACGCCAGCCTTTCACGCTGGTAGCGGGGGTTCGATTCCCCCTGGGGGTACTGATCGAGGAAGCCCCGCCACGGCGGGGCTTCCGACATTTCCGGGGTCGCGCGCGACAGTCAGGCGTTGGCGCACCGGCCGTGTTTCCGATACGGGCGCGCGCGCACGCCAACGGATGACGACTCGATGATCGGAACGGTCGGAACCGTCACGGGAACGGTCCGGCCGGGGACGCTCGGAGTGCCGCCTTCCTGCCGTCGTCCGACGACGACGAGGACGGCGACGACGGTCGTCGCCGCCGCAAGCAGCGGTAGGCCGTGAACGCGAGAGGCCCCGCCGGAGCGGGGCCTCTCTGCACGTCGCGGGTGCGCTCGGGGCGCCTGTGCGCGCGAGCGCGCGCGGGAAGACCGAGCGCGCCGGCGATCAGCCGGTGACGAGGCTCGGCTTCGTCGCCTGTCTGCCGGGCGTGACGCGCACGTCGGCGTGGGCGCGCCTGGTCGGCTGACCTCTCAGCGCCACCGTCGCGACGTTGCGCATCCGCTTCGGCGCCGGCGCGTCGCGGTCGACGCGGACGGTCAGCGTCAGCGCGCGGCGCGCGCCGGGCTTCAGCGAGACGGTCCAGCACAGCTGCCCGTTGCGCAGCTTGCCGCCGCCGGCCTTCACGAGCGTGACGTGCTGGGGCAGGCGGTCGCAGACGCGCGCTCTCAGCGCCGCCACGTTGCCGCGGTTGGCGACGAGCAGCCGGTAGCGGACGGTGCCGCCCTGCGCCACCGCTCTGCGCGACGCGCGCTTGACGAGCGTCAGCCGCGGGGCGCCGGAGCCGCTTCTGCCGAGCACGCCGCCTCTCGGCTGCAGCGCGGGCGGCTGCGGGGTCGTCGGCGGCTCCGGGGTGACAGGCGGCTCCGGCGTTCTCGGCTCGGGCTCCGGCGTTCTCGGCTGCGGCTCCGGCTGCGGGTCGGTGACGATGCCGGCGTCGAGCGTCAGGTCCTCGCCGTCCTCGCCGGTCGGGGCCGGGTTCGGCAGCGCGATCGTCTGCGTCGCGCCGGAGGCCGGGTCGGCGTCGGAGTCGTCGGCCGCGGTCGTGCCGTCGGCGTGACGGAGCGTGAAGCTCGTCCCGGCCGGCAGCGTCGCCGGGTCGAAGACGACGCGGTAGTCGCCGCTGACGAGGTCGAGCACGCCGTCGTCCTGGCCGGCCTGCGTCGAGCTGGTGAACAGGTACCGGCCGTCGGCGCCGGTCGTCGTCGTGACGCGCACCTCGCGGCCGTGCTTGTCGAGGCCCTCCAGCGTCACGCGCACGCCGGCGACGCCGGGCTCGCCCTCGTCCTGCTCGCCGTCTCTGTCGAGGTCGTGCCAGACGAGGTCGCCGACCTGGCTGGCGACGACGCGCACGGTGCGGGTCGGCGACAGCGTGCCGAGCGTGATGTCGGCCGAGCGCAGCGCGGCCGTGTTCGAGTAGCGGTCGCCGGAGCGGTTGCCGTCGGTGGCGATCGTGTAGGCGAAGGTGCGCGACTCGAAGGCGCCGAGCGCGCCCTCGCGGGTGACGCGGATCGCGGTCGCGTCGGCGATCGCGGCCGGGCAGCCGGCGGCGTCGGCGTCGATCTGCGCGGCGGTGCACCACTGCTCGCCGGCGGGCAGCGAGCCCCAGGCGGAGCGGCCGGCGGCCGACGGGTCGTAGGTCGCGTAGACGGCGGCCGGGTCGGCGTCGGTGTAGCGGACGGTCTCGCCGTCGGCGACCTCGACGCCGCGCAGCGCGACGCGGCCGTGGAAGTCGCTTCCGGGGCTGCGGCCGGGCACGGGGCCGGCGGCGTCGCCGTCACCGACGAACGGCAGCACGTCGATCACGTCGAAGCCGCTGTGGGGCTCCTGGTAGAGGTTGGCGTAGGTGACCTCGAAGGTCATCTCGTCGCGCGGCTCGACGAACCGCTCGCGGACGGCCTTGTCGACCTGGATGCCGGTCAGGACGTCGACGAGGATCGTGCGCGCCGCGTAGTGCGGGTCGCTGCCGCTCGTCGGGACGGTCGCGGGCGAGCCGGCGTCGTCGGGGCTGGCGACGATCGCGCGGTTGACCTTCGCGCCGACGGCGGTCGTCGCGACCTGCGCCCAGTAGGTGATCTCGGGACGGTCGTCGCTGCTCAGCGTCCCCAGCCTCCAGACGATCGTCGTCGTGCCGTCGGGATTGCGGACGACCGACGCCGGTCTGTGCGACGGCTCCTGGCCGGGCGCGTCGGAGAGCTCGGTGCCGGCCGGCAGCACGTCGGTGACCGTCACCTCGCGCGCGGTCGCGACCGTGCCGGGGGCGAGCTGACTGGGGACGACGACCTGCGGCAGCAGCGCGAACTTCACGGCGTCGCCGCCGCGGACGGCCGGGGTCGCAGTCGAGGAGGCGGCGGGGTCGAGGATCGCCTTTCTGATGATCGTCTGGGCGCTGCTGAGGATCAGGCGGTCGCCGCGGGCGCCCTTGTGGTCGCCGGGCGTGTAGGTCGGCGCGACCCACGCGCCGCCGTTCAGCTGGTACGGCATGAAGTTGGCGATCTTGGTGCCGTCGGCGCCGGGCTTCGCCTCCAGGTTGACGGCGACGGCGAGCGTGAACTGATGCGGCGGCGTCGTCAGGAAGCGGACGCGGACCTTCGTGATCTGGGCCGGGTCGGCGGGGACGGTCGTGCTCCATTGCACCGCCTCGCCGCCGCAGCCGGTCGCGCGCAGCGCCGCCCAGCGGGTCGTCTCGTCGGCGTCGGTGGAGGTCGCGGCGGTCGAGTACTCGATCACGAAGTCGCTGCCCTGCACCAGTCTCGGGCCGCCGGTGACGGAGTTGGTCGTCACCCAGGCGGCGCGGCCCGCAGCGGCGGCGCCGGCGGTGCTGACCTGCTGGGTCGTCGTGTCGAAGACGTCGCAGAAGGCGACCTGCTGGTAGCCGGCGATCGGGTTGCGGCTGGAGGCGCGGATCTCCGCCTGGAAGATCTGGCCTGGGCTGACGACCGAGAAGCCGTTGCGGTCGACGTTGGCGCCGCCGGGGATGTAGCCGCCGCTGCGCGTCAGGTCGACGTAGTGCTTGAAGAAGTCGCCGGAGGCGGCGAGGCTCAGCGTCGCCTGCGCGACGTTGTTGGAGGCGATCTCGCCGACGGCGGGCGTGCCGTCTCTGCCACGCGCGTCGAGGTCGACCAGCTCGTTGCGGGTCTGCAGCTGGCCGCCGGCGGCCTCGAGGTCGGTGCGCGGGACGAAGATCGTCACCGTCGTGGAGGCGAGCGTGCCGGAGCTGTGTCTCGCGGGGTCGCTCAGCGTCAGGCCGAGGCCGACCCGCGTCGCGCTCTCCGGCGCGCAGCTCCACGTGCCGCCGCTGCCGGTCGCGCAGCCGGCGAACTCGGCGTTCGGGCTGACCTGGGCGAACGTGTCGCTGAAGGAGAGCGCCGCGGCCGGCGGCTCGTAGCCGATCAGGCCGCGCCCCCCGAAGTCGGGGATGCGGACCGAGACGGGATATCTGAGCAGGTAGCCGGGGACGCCCTGCGCGCCGCCGGACGCGACGACCGAGACGGTCGGCGCCGACTTGACCATGTCGAGGCGCGGGATCGAGCTGACCGTGACCGGCGCCGGCGTCGCGCTTCTCGCGGGCGCACCGTCGGCGACGACCGTGACCGAGCCGGCGGCCGGCGTCAGCACCGTGCCGTTGACCTGCTCGTCGACCTTCGCGCTCAGCGAGAGCGTGCGGGCGGTGCCGGTCGGGACGTCGCCGACGTTGCAGACGATCGTCTTGCCGTCGATTCTGGAGACGGGCGTCGCGCCGGTCGTGAGGCAGACGGCCGGGAGCCGCGTCCACGAGATACCGTCGGGCAGCGTCTGCGTGATCGTCACGTTCCTGCCGACGCTGCTGCCGGCGGCGTCGTCGTTGACGTTGAACTCGATCTGGTAGGTGACGCCGTCGTTGGAGCGGACGACGTCGTCGCTCGCTCCCGTGTCGTTGCCCGGGCCCGCGACGGCGTCGAACGACGGCGTGCCGGTCAGCTGCGTTACGGCGAGGTCGAGCGAGCGCGGTGCGGCGCTCGCAGGCGTGGCGAAAGCCGCGCCGAGCAGCGTCGCGGCAGCGAGCCCGAGCAGCGCGCGCCGGCCGTTTCCGCGGCGGGTGAGCGGCTCGCTCGGCGCGACTCCGCGTTGGTCGGTCATGCGCAATTCGGGCTCCTCTGACGGTCGGTTCGGTGGAGGTTTCGTGAGGTCCAAGTAGGCTTGGCTCGCTTTCTCGTCGTGACCGGACCGCTCGCTCCCCCCACCCGATTTCGCGCCGCGCTCGTCGCGGCGCTGCTCCTGCTCGCGCTCGGCGGATGGCTCGCCGTGCCTGCCGCGCGGGGCGCGGAGGAGCCCGGC
>JAEXXR010000464.1 GCA_023405705.1 Actinomycetes bacterium | reverse complement strand
CGACGGTCGCGACGACCGTCTCCAAGCTCAAGCGCGACGGCGTGCTCGCCGACGAGGCCGGCGGCGTCAAGCTCGCCTCGCGGCAGGCGGTCACGCTGTCGGGCCCGGCCGAGGCGGAGAAGGACGTGAGAGCGGAGAAGCCGGCGAAGGCCGCCAAGCGCGGCCAGGGCGCCAGCGACGCCGAGTGGGACGAGGCCGCGCCCGCCGACGGCGGCGAGGCCTGACCGGCGGGCCGGCGATCGCGATGCCCGAGCGCGAGATCGCGATCCGCGGCGAGATGATCCGGCTCGGCCAGCTGTTGAAGCTGGCCGACCTCGCCGAGTCCGGCGCCGACGCGAAGCTGCTGCTCGAGGACGGCCTCGTGACGGTCAACGGCGAGGTCGAGCAGCGACGCGGCCGCCAGCTCCACGTCGGCGACAGGATCGCCGTCGAGGACGAGGTCGTGCGCATCGTCTGAGGGGGCGAAAACCGCAGCAGTGCACGATCGGTCGACGCACCGCTGCCCGCACCGCTTGCTGCAGGCAGAGATGCATCGGTGCTCAGACGACGTCGCCTACGGTAGTAGCGTGATCGTCTGCGCCGGGGAGAGCAGGAAGCCCTGCCCGGCGAGGTAGGTCTTTGTTCCGCATATCCCGCTACCAACGAGCGGACTGACCTGCGTTATCAATAGGCTTACCGGGCTGGGTAGCTGAGGCGTCAAGGTGACGTTGCCGACGTAGGCGCAGACGCTCTGCATCACCGACCAACGTAGAATCACCCATAGACCGTTCGCATTGGCCGCGATATCCCACGGCGAGCTGAAGTTGAGCGTCTTGGCCGTAGGCGTCCCGTTCAACGTACAGTTGGTGACAGTTCCGCCGGTGATGGAACCTATTCTGGCTAGCGCCGCCCCAATCGGTATTAGCCCTGCGGTGAGTGTGCCTCTCAGCGAGACGTTGCACTCTAGTCTCCCGAGAGTTCCTTGAGCTATGAATCTGGCTAGCGACGTCAGCGTTATGGCGCCTCCTGGTGAAACACTGACGCCGGAGATCGCGTTCGCGGGTGAGGTGGCTACTGCGGCCACGAGACACGCGAGCAACGTAGACAGCAGAACTCGAATCACTGGTCTCACCTCGATGTGATGAGGAAAAGGTCTGCCTGCGGCCGTGAGGCCGCAGGCAGAGGTCAGTCGGTACTACGGCACTGCGTGATCGCTACGGTAGTAGGACGATGTTCTGGGCCGGCGAGAGCAGGAAGCCCTGACCGGCGAGGATCGTCGTCGACCCGCATATCCCGCCTGCGTTGAGCGTGCTCGCCTGCGTTATCAGTAGGGAGACGGGGCTCGGTAGCTGCGGCGTCGCCGTGACGTTACCCGTGTACGTGCAGACGCTCGCGCTGAACGAGGCGCCTAGGACCACGATTAGGCCGTTCGCGTTCGCGGCGAGATTCCACGTTCCGAAGTTGAGGGTCACCGTGGTCGGGTTTCCGTTCAACGTGCAGTTGGTGGCGGTACCACTGGTCAGAGAGCCGATTCTGGCTAGGGTCGCGCCAATCGGTATTAGGCCTGCGGTGAGCGTGCCTCTCAGCGTGACGTTGCATTCGAGCGTGCCGAGCGTGCCCTGCGAGACGAGTCTGGCTAGGGAGGTCGCGGTTATGGCTCCGCCGGGCGAAATACTGACGCCTGAGATCGCGGAGGCCGACGAGGCTGCGATCGAGAGTCCGGCGATGGTGAGCATCACAGCAAGCAATGCCCGTGAGAACTTCATCATTGTGTTCTCCTAATTGAGTGTATGAACACTGCGACCGACGTCAGTCGCAGTTGATGTCGGCGCTCAGCGCGCCGGTCCCGGTTCTGTGGCCGCGGTCTCCTGCGCGGCAGTCCCCCTCCCGACGGTTCCAGCAATAGGAGCCGGGTTCTCCGACCATAGACTCTTTTTTATGGAGTGTCAATGTCCGCATAAGATGTGCGACGGGCTGGGTCCGGTGGGGTCTCGATCCGGGGCTTCTGGTGCGTCGAAATCCGGAAATGTTTATAATGGCTTACTGCTTCATGGTTCGATGAGGAGACGAATGCATGGTGAGCGTGCGCGTGCGCGAGCACGGCAGGTTTGACTCGGGCGCGTGGTGGCGCCAAGACCGCGTCGCGCGGGAGAGGGATCCGTCGCGGCCATCGAGCCGCGGGCTCGTGGCATGTTTGCTCTGCGGTGTCGCCGTATGCCTGGCGCCGGCTGCGGCCGAAGGCAACAGCGATCGCCGCCATTTCGAGATGGTCAGTCCGGCCGAGAAGGCCGGGAACGACGTGGGCAGCGAGTCGGGAACCATTCAGGCCGCGACCTCGGGGGAGCGCGTCGTCTACTTGTCGGCCACGCCCTTTCCCGGAGCGCAAGGGTCGGGGATGGGGAACCAATACCTGGGATCCCGTTCCACGCGTGGCTGGACCGCTGAGTCGCTGACACCCAGACAGGATCCGAACGCCGGAGCGGGGACCATCGGCGCCAAGTACGACGCATTCACCGGTGAGCTGACGGCCGGTGTGTTGCAGGCGCTGGCGCCCGTGCTCGTTCCTGGAGCGTTGGACGGGCCGTTCATGAGCAACCGCTATCTGCGCACCTTCGCCGATCCTGCCGGGGTGTACAGACTCATCACGGTTCCGCCGCCCTCGACGCCGTTCTCGATGACGACGGACTTTGGGGGCGCAGGCTCTGACCTCACGCGCGTCTTCTTCGAGTCGACGACGCCATTCACCGCCGACGCTCCGCTTGATTCCCAGCCTCAGGCCTATGTCTGGTCCGCGAGCGGCCTCAGATACGTCGGCGTCCTGCCGGACGGTTCGGCCAGCGGCGAGGGCTCGTGGATCGGGCGCGGCGCTGGAATACCAGCCGGCCTGTACACGAGTGCGATGCGCTCGGTCGCTGCGGACGGATCCAGCGCGGTGGTGTCCACCGGCGTGTCCGGAATCCTGTCCGACGCGCATCTCTACCTCTGGAACGACGGCAGACCGTCACTCGACGTCTCGCGTTCCCGTGCCGCCGGTGCGCCGGTCGGAAGCGGACGCGGGCGGTTCGAGATCGCGTCGAGCGATCACAGACGTGTGTTCTTCACCAGCGGGGAGAGATTGACCGATGATGCGACCGCGACGCTCGCGGCGCCTGATCTGTACCTGTACGAACGAGACGGGGACGACCTCACGGACCTCACGGTGGCTGACGCGGCCGGAGCCGGCGTCCTCGGCGTGCTCGGCGCAAGCGACGACGGAAGCCGGGTCTACTTCGCCGCCACAGGGGCGCTCGCGGCCGGAGGAGTGAGCGGCGCTTCGAACCTCTACCTCTGGACGGCGGGATCCGGCATCAGATACATCACCGAGCTGCCGGAGGACGGCAACTGGGATTGGCTGCGCGCCGCCAGACGCAAGTCGTCTCGGGTGAGCGCGTCCGGTGAGCGCCTGATGTTCACGTCTGCGCAGAGACTGACCGCCTCCGACAACGCCGGGCTCGCGCAGGTCTACGTGTTCGACGTGGACGCCGGCCTGAGCTGCGCGTCATGCCGTCAAGACGGTCTCCCGTCGAGAGCAGCCGCGACGGCGATCACCTCGCCGGCCGCGGCCCAGCTGCTGACCGGCTACCTGCCCCGCGCCTTCTCGCTGGACGGGCGGCGGGCGTTCTTCAACACGGCGGAGGACCTCGTCGACGAGGACACCGACGGTCGGGTCGACGTCTACGAGTTCGACGTCGACACGGGCAGCGTCGACTTGATCTCGAAGGGGACGCCCAACTTCGACGCGCGCTTCGGAGACGCCTCAGCGAGCGGCGACGACGTCTTCTTCACGACGCGGCAGCGTCTGTCGGGCTGGGACAGAGACGAGAACCTCGACCTCTACGCGGCCCGGTTCGCCGGTTCTCCGTTGCCGGAGCCTCCGCCCGCGATCGAAGAGGGATGCGAGGGTGCACCGTGCCAGGGACCCGTGACGGCGCGTCCGCCGCGTGACGTCCCGGGCTCGGCGGTCTTCGCCGGGCCGGGCGATGCGAACGGGGACCCGGTCACGACCCGTCTTCCGACCTTCGCGGTCACTTCGATCTCGCAGGCGCAACGACGCAGAATCGCGAGAACCGGAGAGCTGACGCTCACCGTCCGCGTCTCGGACGCCGGACGTGTCGTCGCGACCGTTCGCGGTCGCGTCGGGACGCGGACGCGGACGGTCGCGAGCGCGACGCGGACGGCGCTCGGGGGAAGCGTCGTCAAGGTGCCGCTGCGACTTTCCAGGGGAGCTCGTGCGCAGCTGCGGAGAAGAGGAGCGCTGCGTCTGGACGTCCGCGTCAGATACTCCGCCGCGAGAGGCGTGCAGCGGACGCAGGTGACCGTCCACAGCCCGGTGCGCGGCGATGCGCGGCGCAGAGCCGCCGGAGGTGCCCGATGACTGCTTTCACGCCTACCGTTCGGAACGCCCGGACACGAGGCGGGTTGATCAGCCTCTTCGGTCTCCTCGCCGGCGCGCTCTGCCTGGTCCTGGCACTCAGCGGGACGGCGAAGGCCGAGTTCGGCATCGCCAGATTCGACGGAGAGGTGGCAAACCAGGACGGCTCGGCGTTCACGCAGGCCGGCGGCCATCCGTGGCGGGCCTCGACGACGATCGAACTCAACCAGCACCTGGAGGGCGGGTTCATTCCGACGCCCGACGGCGACACGAAGACGCTGGTCGTCGACCTGCCGGCCGGGTTCCTCGGGGATCCGAGCGCGATGCCGACCTGCTCCGAGCAGCAACTGTCGGACACTGGCGCCTGCCCCGACGGCACCCAGGTCGGCATAGCTTTGGTGACTGCAGGGTTCATCTTCATCAACACACCGTCGCGCGTCTACAACATGGAGCCGCCCCCCGGCGTGCCGGCTTCCTTCGCGTTCCCGATCGCCGGCGTCGTCGTGCATCTCAACGCCGAGGTGCGATCGGATGACGACTATGGCATCCGGATCCGCGTCGAGAACACGCCGCAGACGCTGCCGCTGCTCAGCACCACGCTCACCTTGTGGGGCGTGCCGGCTGACAGCTCGCACGACGGTCAGCGGGGCGACTGTCTGAACAACGGCGGGACCTGTCCCGCCGGCGTGCCGCGCAAGCCGTTCCTCACGAACCCGATGACGTGCACCCCGCCCGGTGTCGGGTTGGAGACGCGACTGAGCGCCGACTCCTGGCAGAACCCCGGCGTCTTCAGAACCGCGAGCTTCTTCTCGCACCATCCGACCCCGGACGAGGCGACGCAGCAGGGACCGGAGAACTGCGACCGGGTCCCGTTCGACGCGTCGCTGAGCGCACAGCCTGACGAGCCGAAGGCAGGCGCGCCGAGCGCGTACACCTTCGAGCTGAAGACGCCGCAGAACGTCAACCCTGACGGGCTCGCGAACGCCTACCTCAAGAAGGCGGTCGTGCGACTGCCGGAGGGCGTGCGCGTCTCGCCGTCGGCGGCGGACGGCCTGCAGGGATGCTCGCCCGCGCAGGTGGGCCTCAGAACGCTGAGGGAGCCGAGCTGCCCGAACGGCTCCAAGGTAGGGTCGCTGCAGATCGACACGCCATTGCTCGAAGAGCCGATGACCGGATCGATCTTCCTCGCGAGACCGAAGGACAACCCGTTCGGGACGCTGCTGTCGCTCTATCTCGTCGCCAGAGGCCCGGGCGTGGTCGTGAAGCTCCCGGGCAGCGTCGTCGCCGACCCGAGAACCGGACAGCTCACGGCGACCTTCGACAACAACCCTCAACTGCCGTTCGACCGGCTTTTGCTCAGCTTCACCGGCGGACCGCGGGCGTCGCTCTCCAACCCGCCGGCGTGCGGCACCTACGCGACGTCGGCCGAGCTGACCTCGTGGACCGGCAAGACGGTGCAGTCGACCAACAGCTTCGCGATCACGCATGACGGGAGAGGCGCGCCCTGTCCGCCGCGGGGCTTCTCACCGCAGTTCTCGGCCGGACTGGCCAACCCCGTCAGCGGCACCTCGTCGACGTTCTCGCTCACCTTCGGGCGCAGCGACGACGACCAGACGCTCGGGGACATCGCGGTCGACATGCCTCACGGGCTCGTGGGCGTGATCGCGGCGTCGACGCTCTGCGCAGACGCGGCGGCGGCCGCCGGCACCTGCGGCGAGGAGTCGCGGATCGGCTCGACGACCACCGAGGCGGGCCCTGGCACGAACGCGTTCGCGCTTCCTGGCCGGGTGTACATCACCGGGCCGTACAAGGGCGCTCCGTACGGTCTCAGCATCGTCGTACCGGCGGTCGCCGGGCCGTTCGATCTCGGCACGGTCGTGGTCCGCGCGGCGATCCGGGTCGACCGCATGACCGCTCAACTGCGGATCGTCTCCGACCCGCTTCCGTCGATCCTCGAGGGGATTCCGCTGCAGATCAGGACCGTCGACGTGCGCGTCGACAAGCCTGGCTTCATGCTCGCTCCGACAAGCTGCCGCGAGCAGCGGATCGCCGCGACGATCGGTGCGCTCGAGGGGGCGGCGAGCGCGGTCTCCTCACGGTTCCAGGTCGGCGACTGCCGATCGCTCCCGTTTTCCCCCAAGATGTCCCTGCGCCTCGGTGCCAGAGGACGAACGGCGGGTGGGCGGACGGCGCCGCTGGAGGTCGTCCTCACGATGCCGAGAGGACGGCAGGCGAACAACAAGTCGATCGTCGTGACCCTGCCGCGAAACATCAACTCGCGGCTCAGCGCGTTGACCGGCGCCTGCACCCGTGAGCAGTTCGCAGCCCGCGCATGTGGGCCGCAGTCGGTGGTCGGCAGAGCCGTCGCAGTCTCTCCGCTGCTGCGCGATCCGTTGCGTGGGAACGTCCACATAGTCAGAACGCCGGGGAACAGACTCCCGGACCTCTGGGTGGCGCTGAAGGGCGAGGTCGAGATCGACCTGATCGGCAGAATCAGAATCACGCCGGGCAGCCTGCGGCTGAAGACGACGTTCGGCGAGATCCCCGACGTGGCGGTCACGCGCTTCCGGCTGAACTTCGTCGCCGGCAGACAGGGGCCGATCGGGCTGATCAGAGGTATCTGCTCGCCGAGCGTCAGACGGGCGCTCGTCGCGGACCTCGCGATGACGGGCCAGAACGGTGGGCGCATCGTGAGAGGGCAGCGCATGAGCGTGGTCGGCTGCGGCAGAGCCGCGGCCAGAAGAAAAAGCGCCAGATCGTTTCCGAGAGGCAGAGGCAGAGGCAGAGGCAGAGGCCGAGGGTCAGGCCACTCCTGAACGAGATGTCGACTTAGCATGGCGGAGGGCCTCGCGCGGTCGCGGGAGGCCCTCTGTTCGCGGAAGATCGGCTGCATCCGGGCGGAAATTGCGGTGAGCACACCATCCGGACGGAACTCTCGGTACCATGGACAGCCAACTTGCGAAGGAACGGACGCTCGTTGCACCGCGACGGGCGTCTTTCCATGACTACCTGAAGGAGAATGCGTGGGGCGTTACACCGGCCCGGTCGAGAAGCTCTCACGACGCGAGGGCGTCGACCTTTGTCTGAAGGGCGAGCGTCGACTGAATGGCAAGAGCGCCCTCGAGCGGCGTGGACCGCAGCCGCCCGGCCAGCACGGCAACGCGCGTCGCCGCAGAGAGTCCGTCTACGCCGAGCAGCTGCGTGAGAAGCAGAAGGCGAAGCGCTACTACGGCGTGCGCGAGAAGCAGTTCCGCCGCTACGTCGCGGCGGCGACGAAGAAGCGCGAGGGCGTCGTCGGCGAGCAGCTGCTGCAGCTGCTGGAGCAGCGGCTCGACAACGTCGTCTACCGGCTCGGCCTCGCGTCGACCCGTCCGCAGGCGCGTCAGTTCGTCTCGCACGGTCACGTGCTCGTCAACGGCGAGCGCTGCGACATCGCGTCGCGCCAGGTCAAGCCCGGCGACGTCGTGATGATCAAGCCGGAGGCGGCCGTCCGCCCCGTCTCGACCGCCGCCACCGACCAGATGGGTCGCGTCGGCGCCTGGCTCGAGGCCGACTTCGACTCGCTCGCCGGCAAGGTCCTGCGCCTGCCGGTCCGCAACGAGATCGACACGCCGGTCGCCGAGCAGCTGATAGTCGAGTTCTACAGCCGGGTCTGACCCGGCTGCGTCGCCGCCGGCCTCGCGTCGGCGGCGCGCACCCTCGGCCGTCGCCGCAGCTCGCGACGGCCGGCACGCGTTCTCCGGCCCGCGCCCCGTGCGCGGGCTTTCGCGTTCCTACAGCCACGTCCCGAGCGCGCGGCCGAGGACCGTCGCGGCGAGGCCGAGCGCCAGGCTGCCGGCGAGGTTGAGCGCCAGCAGGCGTCCCTCGCCCTGCTCGCCCAGGCGCCAGCTCTCCAGCATCCACGCCGAGAAGGTCGTGTAGCCGCCGACCAGCGCGGTGCCGGCGAGCAGCATCGCGTCGCCGTGCAGCGCCAGGCCGCTCAGCAGGCCGAGCAGCGCCGCGCCGCTGAGG
>JAEXXR010000453.1 GCA_023405705.1 Actinomycetes bacterium | reverse complement strand
GCTCAGCGGCGGGCGACGACGGCGTACTCGCCGGTGACGTAGCGGTCCCGCTCGACGTCGCCGTCGCCGTTGGGGTGAAAGACGTAGGCCGCGGCGAAACCGGCGATCCGCGTCAGGGCGAGCATCGTCTCCGGGAAGAGCGGGTGCTGGTGCGTGACGTCGACCCAGAACGCCTTCAGCGCGGCGGCCGAGTGGGGGTTGACGGTCTCGGCGATCAGCAGGCCGCCAGGCCGCAGCTTTCGTGCGGCGACGGTGAGGAACCGTCTCAGCGTCTCGGGCGGCATGTGCTCGACCACCTGGGCGGAGAAGACGAGTCCGAGGCTGCCGTCCTCCAGGCTCTCCAGGTACTCGACGCCGTCGCCGAGCACGGTCGCCTCGTGTCCCTTCGCGCGGCAGCGAGCGACCATTCCGGCGTCGGAGTCGACGCCGGTCGCCTCGATGCCCGCGGAGGACAGCACGTCGAGGAACTCGCCGCGGCCGCAGCCGACGTCGACGGCCGGGGCGCAGTCTCCGATCACGTCCAGGTAGCGGCGCTGCCGCTCCGCGATGAACTCCTCGGAGCCGCGGAACAGCTCCTCGAACTCGCGGTAGTCGTCGTCGGCTCCGGCACCGTGAGGCTCGTCGTAGCCGAAGACCGTTCCGGCGGCGCCCGCGTCGAAGGTGCGGAACGCGTCGGAGGCCATGTAGGGCAGCGCCCGCGTCTCTGCGACGAGCCGTGCGGGCGCCGCGTCGCCGGCGGCGCGCGCCTGTCGCTCGTCGCCGATCTCGACGCCGAGCTTCGCGGAGACGGCCGCGAGGTCGCGGATCTGGTCCGCGTGCCTGCGCGCCTGGGCGAGCGCGAGCGCCTGCTGGTCGGCGAGCCGCTGCTCGAACCGCAGCGAGGTCTCCTCCGCCGAGGTCGCGACGGCCTGCTCGAGCGCCTCGTTGACCTGCTGCTGGTAGGCCGTGTACGGGCGCATCGCACGCAGCAGAAGACGTCGTGCGGCGCCTCCCGGCTTGCCGAAGCGAGAGCTGCGATCGGGCCGGCCGGCACGCGCGACGAGACCGTGCAGCTCCTCCAGGAGCCGGCGCGCCGAAGGCGCGGCCGGGGCCGGCTCCATGCGTTCGACGATCCGCCCGAGGCGGTCGGCCATGACCCTTCCGGCGGCCTGCGCGGAGAACCGCGCGCGGATGTCGTGCGCAGCCCGCTCGCCACGGGCGCGCGCCTCGTGCGGCGCCTCGAAGACCTGCCGCATCGCTCTCGCCGCCTGCTCCACGTCCGGCTCCGCCCATGTCCCGTCGGCGGGATACGGGGCGGCGTCCTCTCCGATCGGCACCGGTTCGAACCCGATCGGGTAGCTGTTCTCCGCCGTCATGAAGTCGGCGTTGCCGGAGTAGGAGGTCGCGATCACGGGCTTCCCGTGGTACATGGCCTCGGCCATCGTCAAGCCGAGGCCCTCGGAGCGGTGCAGCGAGACGTAGCAGTCGCAGCTGAGCATCAGCCGGTCCTTGTCGCCCGGATCGAGGTAGTCGTCGATGAGGACGACGTCGCCGCGTTCGGCGATCGCTTCCTTGACGCGCCGGTGACCGGCCGGATCGAAGTGCGTGTTGATGCACTTGAGCACGAGCGCCGTCTCGCCACCGGCCTCGGGGAAGGCGCGCGTGTACGCCTCGACCACCGCAAGCGGGTTCTTGCGCTTGAAGACGCTGCAGTAGTCCCACGAGAAGAGGTACGTGAAGGCGTCGGGCCAGCCGTGCTCGCCGGGCTGCAGCCGCGGCGGCCTGGTGAAATGAACCGGGATCGGGACGTGGACGACGGGCACGGGCGAGACGGGCGCGAGCGTCTCGGCGACGAAGCGGCTGCCGACCCACACCTCGTCGACGTACTCGAAGGCGTTCTCGAAACGACGGGGGAACTCGCTGGTCTCCCACCACCAGACGCCGATCGTGTAGCGCTCCGCGAAGAAGCGCTCGCCGGCCTCCTCCGCGAAGGCCGGCAGCCCGTCGGCGTTGACGCAGACGATGTTGACCGGGTAGGGGTTGTCGGCGTGGCCGCCGGCGACGTAGCCGTGGCCCTGCCGGCTGTTGGGCGCGAACAGACCGACGGGCAGCGCAGGGATGCCGGCGGCGTCGAGACCGCGCACGATCTGGCGGGCGACCTCCCCGATGCCCAGCTCTGAGCGCAGGTAGCCGGCGACGTTGACGCCGAACGCGCGCTCCTCCGCCCTCGCGTCCGGCGGTGCGGGCGCGGACGGGGGTGCGGGGCGGGGCGGGACGGGCGCGACCGGCGCCGGGTCGGAGGGGAGGCGCTCCAGCAGGACGTCGGCGATCGCGATCTCCTCGCGACCGTGGACGCGGCACCAGCCGACGTAGCCCTCCACGTCGCCCTCGCGCACGAACGGATAGACGCGCTGCAGGTCCGGTCGCGCCGACCACAGCGCGAAGAGGAAGCGCGTCAGCGCCGGCGCCTCCGCCGCGGGAGCGTTGAGCCACGCGACGAACTCGGCCTCGCCGGCGGTCGTGAACAGCGAGTCGGGGCAGTCGCCGGTCTCCAGGCCGGTGCGGTAGAGCGCGCGCAGCAGCGGCGTCAGGCGCATCCCCGACGGCAGCACGTCGTGCTCGTACGGCAGCGTCCGCACCGCGTCCAGGCCGGCCGCGAACAGCTTGTCGCCGTACGCGTCGCACTGTCTCCACAGCACGGGATCGGCGGTGACGTCGACGCGATCCTGGTGCTTGCTGAGCGTCATCGGGCGCTTCGGGTCGTAGCCGCTGTAGTGGAAGAAGCGAAGTGGCCGGCCGTCGACGAGCACCGCCCCGCCGTCGTCGAGCGAGAGCTCGCGCTCCGGAAGGTTCCAATACGCGACGTTGTAGGCGGGGTTGCGAAAGATCTGCAGATCGGAGACCAGGCCGGGGACGAAGTCGACCCAGCGCTGGTCGACGAACAGCCCTCGCTCGGGCGCGACGTGACAGTCGGTCAGCAGCCGCTCCGACCACCAGTCGAGCACCAGGCGGGCGTCGTCGCGACCGGAGAGGCCGATGAACCCGAGGTTGTAGACGCCGGCCATGAGGATGTCCGTCTCGCTCGGCTTTCTGCCGTCGCGGGGCATCCCGTGGAGCACGTGCGGCGTCAGCACGACCGCATGCTCCCTCAGCTCGGCCTCGAGCTCCGTCATCCGGCTGACGACCTCGATGTCCGGGTCGAAGTAGGCGATGCCGGTGCCGTCGTCGTGCTCTCGCAGCATGTGACGCAGCAGCCACGGCTTGACGGCCGTCGACAGCTCCATCACGCCGTAGGCGCCGCGCATCTCGTCCCAGCTCTCGAGCCCGATCTCGTCAGGCCGGACGAGCGTGAACTGCTCCTCGGCCGGGTCGACGTAGCCGTCGGTCTCGTCGATGATCAGGACGAAGCAGCGCCCGTCCGGATGGTTGCGCTGGAACGACTCCGCGAGCACACGGGCGTGCGCGAGGTAGTTCTTGGCGATGATCGTGCAGATGTTCACGGCCGACGGGGCTAGTTGTGCACGGACGTCGACTTCTCAACGGTCCACGTGCGCATGTCCCAGCTCGCCGCCTCGTCCACCGCCCGCTCGCTCGCGGGACCGAGCTCCTGCCGGCGCGCGACGGCGCCGCCGCGGAAGGCCGCCTGCCAACTGCTGAGCGGCTCGAACCCGGAGCCGCGCAGCCACCCCTCGAGCGCGACCCGGTTGGGCGCCCACTGCGAGGTCGGGTCCTTGCCGAGCAGGTCGGCGGGGTAGTACTGGACGAGCGGGAAGACCGGCAGGTCGGGATTGAAGTCCGCGAGCCGATGCCAGTTGCCGGCGGGATCGACGAGCCCCTCGTCGATCATGTGCGTCTCCAGCAGCAGAAGCGCGTCCGGCTCGCAGACGTCGTAGATGCGATCGAGCGCGAGCAGCGGATGGCGCAGGTGGTAGATGACGCCGAGGAAGAGGACGACGTCGAATCTCCCGTACTGCTCGGGAGCGAGCGAGTACACGTTCTCGGTCACGTACGTCGCCTTGGAGCCGAGCAGCCCGGCGGCGATCGCGAAGCCCGTGTGGTGGGGAGGCTCGTTGTCGAGCGCGACGACCTCGCGCGCGCCTCGACGCTCCGCCTCGAACGTGAAGAAGCCGTCGCGCGCGCCGATGTCGAGCACGCGCTTGCCGGTCAGGTCGGCGGGCATGCCGATCTGCTCGAGCACGGTCTGGGTGTCCTGGAGACCGGGCGTCCAGACGCCGGGAGCGACCTCGATGCGGTGATGCCACTTGTCCTGCGCCGCGATGGCCTCGCGTGCGTTGCGGGCGACGTCGTCGTCGTGCACGCCGAGCAGTCTATCCGCGCGTCCGGCAGCCGGCGGTCAGCCCTCGAAGGCGGCGTCGAAGCCGAGCGCCTGCTTGCGGCGCAGCGTCTCCTCCGCCAGTGCGGCGACCCCGACCGACGGGCGCGGCACGCGCGCGACGAAACGCTCCGCGCCCTGCACGAGCACGACCTCCGCTCCGGTCCGGCGCACGTAGTCGGCGTCCCAGCCGAACGGGACCCATACGAAGTGCACCTCGCGGAAGACCTGGGCCATGAACCACGAGAGCCCCTGGTAATGCTCGGCCGAGAAGCCGAACGAGTCGCCGAACAGGACGGCGGCGCGCCGGTCCGGAGCCGCGTCGTTGCGGAAGACCCGGCGCGTCCCGATGTGGCCGCTGACGGCGGCGATCTGATCGCGGTTGTCCTCGACGATGCGCGCCTGCCCGAGCGTGCCGGGGCTCGTGACGATGCCGACGACGGGGGGATCGAACTTGACGCCGAGATCGCCGAACGCCGGGTAGCACGTCACGGCGGTCGAGGACAGGTCGACCGGCGCGGCGACGCCGAGCGTCTCGCGCACCGACTCGAACAGGACCTCGTTGCCGCGGAAGGTCAGGTGCGTGTCGGTCCGCAGGTACACGGGCTCCTCTCGCGCCGCAGCGCGCAGTTCGTCGAGCGGGTAGAGGATCGGCAGGTCGCCGGCCTCGAGCAGGCGTTCGACCGGTCGCAGCCCAGCGCGCGTCAGCGGCTCCGGATAGCTCTCCTCGTAGACGGCGAGCTTGTCCGGTACGACCAGCAGCGCGGTCGTGACGCCGAGCTCGCGCACCGCCTGCTCTCGGCTGCGCACGATCGCCCGCCACTCCTCCAGCCACGTCGGCTCCATCTCGACGGCGCCGACGTACTGACCGAGGTTGGCGTTGGTCCCGCCGCAGAGGAACAGCCAGCCGCCGCGGCCGACGATCGCGATCCCGTCATCCGATCGCGTGCCGACGGGATGCCCCCACTCCTCGAGGTCGAGATGGTGGATGTTGACGATCGGACGCGACGGCGTCGGCGGCCGCTGCCCGGCATCGAGCCGCGCGGCGTACTCGGCCGAGTCGAGCGCGACCCGCAGCAGCTCGTCGAGCGTCGTCAGCGTCGCCAGCTGATGGGCGACCTCGTCCTCGCCGGGGTCCCGACCGAGCAGCTGCCGGTAGACCGAGATGACGTCCTCGCGCGTGAGCCGCTCGCCAGGCATGCGCGAGAATCTACGGACTGGGGCAGCGCGACGACGACCGGGACCCGGTCGCACCTCCGGAGCAATAGGCTGTCGGCGATGGACGACGGCGACCTGGAGCAGCTCGAGACCGACGTCGGTCCCCTTCTCGTGCACGCGCACGACGAGGTGATCACGCCGATCATCCGCGCGCACGGAACATGGGAGCCCGAGCTCGGCGAGCAGCTGCGCGCCCTGCTGAGACCCGGCATGACGGCCGTGGACGTCGGCGGCAACATCGGCTACGTCGCGCTGCTCATGGCAGAGTGCGTCGGCCCCTCCGGCAAGGTCGTCGCCGTCGAGCCCGACCCGCGCAACGCGGAGGTCTTGAAGCGCAACGCGGAGCGCACCCGGGGCGCGCAGATCGAAGTCGTCGAGGCTGCCGCCTGGTCGGAGCCGACGACCCTCGAGCTGCAGTTGCACGGCACGAACACCGGCGACCATCGCGTCGGGATCGCCGACGGCGGGCGTGCGAGCGTCACCGTCCCCGCCGTCCGGCTCGACGACGTCCTCCCGGAGCAGGTCGATCTGATCCTGATGGACACGCAGGCCAGCGAGCATGTGGCGCTGCGCGGCGCGCGCGAGCTGATCGAACGGTCGCGGCCCGTGCTGCTGGTCGAGTTCTGGCCGCAGGGGCTGCGCGAGGCCGGGGTCGACCCCGTGTCGGTTCTCGACGGGTACCGCGCGATGGGCCTGCGCGTGTCCGGAGCGGAGGAGCCCCTCCCCACGGACCCCGGCGAGCTGGTCGTCGCGCTCGACGGCGCCGCTGTTCCCTTCACGACGCTGCGGCTCGACCCCGTCGGCCCGCCGGAGCCTCCGCACGAGCGCAGCCTGCCGGCGCGGCAGCGACTCGGTCGCGCCTGGGCCCGTCGCTTCCCGCCGGACGCCGAGCCGGGGACGCTCGCCTACGACGCGACGCAGCGCGCGCTCGTCGCGTCGGTCCTCGACTCCAGCGGATGGCGCGAGACGTTCACGGCAGACGATCCGCTCCCGCCCGGCCTCGGCGCCGGCTTCGACGAACGGGTCGTGGAGTACGGCTGGCTGTTCTCGCGCGGGCTGCGCGGGCGCACGCTCGACGCGGGCTCGGTGCTCAACCACCGCCACGTGCTGCAACCGCTCCTGCGCGAGGTCGACGACCTCGCGATCGTGACGCTCGCCCCGGAGCCGGTCGCCTTCACCAGCCTCGGCGTCTCGTATCTGTATGCCGACTTGCGCGCGCTGCCGTTGCGCGACGACTGGTACGACGAGGTCGTCTGCCTCTCGACGCTCGAGCACGTGGGGATGGACAACGCGCCGTACGGCTCGGCCGCCCCGGCCTCCGAGGACCCGCAGGCCGAAGCGGCCGCGGCGCTGCGGGAGCTGCTGCGCGTCGTGCGGCCGGGGGGCCGCGTCCATCTGAGCGTCCCGTACGGGGTCCGCGAGGATCACGGCTGGTTCCGGCAGCTCGACCGCGACGACCTGCAGGACCTGCTGACGCGCGCCGGCGCCGTGCGCTGGGAGGAGACGTATTTCGCCCACACCGTGGACGGCTGGCGCCGCACGTCGGCTGAGCAGGCGGCGGACGCACGCTACAGCGCCGAGCCGGGCCGCGCCGCGGACGGAGCCGTGGCAGCGCGCGCGGTGGCGTGCCTGACGATCGCGTGCTGACGGCGCGCGCCGGGCGCGTTCCCGGCGACGCGAACTCGCTACCGTGTCGACGCGATGAAGGTCACACAGGCCCGACAGCAACTGCGACGCCTCGCCTCCGGCGGCGCGCACCGCGTCCTCGCCCGCACTGAGCCCGCTCCCGCGCCGGAGCCGCCCGCACCCGAGCCGGCCCCGGCCGTGCCGACCCGTGTCGGCCAGCCCGCTCCGCGCGAGCTGCACGTCGAAGCGCAGGGCGCCACGTCCGTTCTGTTCGAGCGGCTCGGCACCGCCGACGTCGAAGCCGTCGAGCAGCGGATCGCGGAGGTCCCCGAGCTGCGGCAGCTGTACCGCTCGATCGCCTGGCCAGACCGCCATCGCGCGCTGCTGTCGCTGGGGATCGAGCTGGGCGTCGACGTCGTCGCCGAGCGGACCGGCCTTCCGACGGCACAGCCACCGGAGGACGTTCACGCGATGGCACGCGGGCCGCTTGCCGCGGCCGGCGGGCTGTACGAAGCCGACATGGTCGTCGACGCGCTCGCCAGCGCCGGCGTCGACGTCACCCGGATCGGCGCGGGACTCGACTTCGGTTGCTCCTCCGGCCGCGTGCTGCGCGTGCTCGCGGCGGCCTTCCCGGATACGAGGTGGCACGGCTGCGATCCCAACGCCGACGCGGTCGCGTTCGCAGGTGAGGCGATCCCCCGCGCGCGGGCCTTCGTCAGCGGCGACCGACCGCCGCTCGACCTGCCCGACGATTCGCTCGACCTCGTCTATGCCATCTCGATCTGGTCGCACTTCGCGCCCGAGCTGGGCCTCCAGTGGCTGGACGAGATGCGACGCGTGATCAGACCCGGCGGTCATCTCGTGCTGACGGCGCACGGCGCGGCGACGCTCGAGCATGACGCGATCCACGGCCTGCGCTCGGCTGAGCAGCTCAACGAAGCGCGCTGGGCGGTCGTCGCGCACGGCTCCTGGTACGCCGCAGAGTTCGGCGAGGACGGCGACTGGGGCGTCGCGAACCCGGACTGGGGCACGGCGTTCCTCTCGGCCGAGTGGCTGCTCGCGCACGCGCTGCCGCAGTGGCGGCTGCTGGAGTTCGCGCCGGGCCGGAACGCGGGCAACCAGGACGTCTACGTTCTGGAGCGTTCGTGACGGCGGCCACTGCTAGCGTTGGCAGACCTTGAGCACCGCCGCCCCGCATCCGTCGGCCGTCGCCGATCGACGGACCGGTGACCGCGCCCCCGCCGCCGTCGTCCACAACGTCAGCAAGGCGTTCAGACTTCCGCATCAGCAGTACAGCACGCTCAAGGAGCGTGCCCTGCACCCGTTCCGCTCGACCACCTACGACGTGCTGCAGGCCGTCGACGACATCAGCTTCGAAGTCGCCGAAGGGGAGTTCTTCGGGATCGTCGGACGCAACGGCAGCGGCAAGAGCACGCTGCTGAAGTGCCTCGCCGGCATCTACGACATCGACTCCGGCGATCTCGGGGTCAACGGCCGTCTGTCGCCCTTCATCGAGCTGGGCGTCGGCTTCAACATGGACCTGACGGCGCGCGACAACGTGATGATCAACGCGATCATGCTCGGCCTGACGCGCCAGCAGGCGCGCGACCGCTTCGACGACATCATCGCCTTCGCCGAGCTCGAGGACTTCCTCGACCTCAAGCTCAAGAACTATTCGTCGGGCATGACCGTGCGGCTCGCCTTCTCTGTCGCGATCCAGGTCGACGCCGAGGTGCTGCTGATCGACGAGGTGCTGGCTGTCGGCGACGCCGCGTTCCAGCAGAAGTGCTTCGCCGAGTTCCAGCGGATGAAGGAGGCCGGCCGCACGATCCTCTTCGTCACCCACGACATGAGCGCCGTCGAGCGGTTCTGCGACCGCGCCGTGCTCTTGGAGAAGGGAAGAATGGTCGATCTCGGCGAGCCGGCCGCGATCGCGCGCCGCTACAA
>JAEXXR010000449.1 GCA_023405705.1 Actinomycetes bacterium | reverse complement strand
GGGCGGGATCGCCGTCGGCGCGGGCGCCGGGGCCGCTGCGGTTGCCGGCTGGGCGTTCGCCTCGGCCCGCAGCCGCTCCATCTCCGCGACGGCGGCGTCGTGGCCGAGGAACGGCATCATCGCCCAGTACATGAGCTCGGGCAGCAGCCGCGGCAGCTCGTCGATCGTGCCGCGCAGCACGCGGCCGTAGACGATCTCGTACATGCCGCCGGTGACCGCCTCCGCGGTCAGGCCCGGCAGCGCGCGCGGCGCGTCGGCGCGGCCGGCGTCGAGCAGGTAGTAGAAGCCGCGCACGGCGGCGTCGCGGCGCGAGAGCGCGCGCGGTCCGACGGCGTGGACGTCGACGATGCACAGCCGCGTCAGGTCGGGGTGGTCGGCGAGGAAGCCGAGGAAGGCGGTGAGCGCGGCGCGGATCGCGTCGACCCAGTCGTCCTCGGACTCGAACGCCTGCGTGACGCCGCCCATCAGCAGCGACACCGCCATGTCGTAGGCGGCGAGGAAGCACTCCTCCTTGTCGGCGAAGTGCTCGTAGAAGGTCTTGCGCGAGACGCCCGAGCGCGCGATCAGGTCGGTGACGCGCGTCTCCGGGTAGCCCTGCTCGCCGACGCAGGCGACCAGCGCGTCGAGGATCCGGCCCCGCTGCGACTGCGCGACGAAGTCGCGCGAGAGTCCGTGCCGGCCGGCCGGGAGCTGCTGCCCCGGCTGCTGCGTCCAAGGTGCTGGTGTCATGAGCCCGTGCGCCCCATCATCCTCACGGTCGCCCATGCTACAGAAACTCACTGTTTCTGTTTTCGGTGCATCGACGCCTGCATCGGCGCCTGCAGCGGCCGGAGCGCGCGGCCGCCGGTCGGTGGGGACGCTCAGACGTCACCGTCGGCGTCGATCAGCTGCCCGAGGCCGGCGTCCATCAGCTCGTCGAGCAGCTCCGGCAGCTGCTCGACTTCGCCGCGGGCGATCCGCGTGTAGAGGATTCCGTAGATCCCGCCTGCGATCGCCTCGCTCACCAGCGACGGCGCCGAGGCGCCGCGCGCCTCCTCCCGCGGGAACTCGATGAAGCGCGCGAACTCGACGATCGCGCTGTCGCGCCGCTCGCGCGCCTGCGGCCCGGCGGCCAGCACCTCGACGATGCAGACGCGTGCGAAGGTCGGCTCCGATGCGCAGAAGTTCAGGAACGCGAGCAGTCCGGACTCGACCCGCTCGCGCAGCGACCGCCACGCCCCGCCCTGGTGGTAGGCGGCTCCGACGACCATTCTCGCCCGCAGCAGCGCGGCGTCGTAGGCCTGCAGGAAGCAGTCCTCCCTGTTCTCGAACAGCTCGTAGAAGGTCTTGCGCGACATCCCGGCGCGTCTGAGCACGTGGGCGACGGCCGTCTCGCCGTAGCCGCGCTCGCCGACCTCGGCGATCATCGCCGCGAACAGCCGCTCGCGCTTGGCGATCGCGACGAAGTCGGGCGGCTCGAGGTCGTCCGAGAAGACGTTGTCCGGTGCGGGAGCCATCTGCATGGCGCGAGATTAGTGCGTCGCCTCCCGCTTGACAACCAAAAACTTATCGTTCTATGGTCACCGTGAAAGCGCTGATGTGGTTGGGATTGGAGCGAGAACGGTGCGGTTTCGCCGGATGGGGGGAAGCCGCACCGTCCGCGCGCGCCGGCGCGTGCGCGCGTGCGACCCGGGCCGCACGCGCGCCGACGTCGCTCAGTAGCCGTGCCCGCGGTGGACCGGCTTGCGCACATGGTGGCCGGCAGCCCTCTTGCGCAGGTCCGCGATCGAGGCGGTGACGTCGTCGGCGAGTGCGTCGGCCAGCTCGCGCGACTGGTTGACCTTCACCAGCATCCGCATGATCTGCTGGTCGTCGTTCTTGGGCGGCAGCATGTAGGCCGGCACCATCCAGCCGCGCCGCTGGGCCAGCTCGCCGACGAGGTCGGTCGCGGTGAACGGCTCGTCGGGGCGGACTCTCGCGATCACCAGCGGCAGTCTCGGCTGGTCGTCGTCCATCACCTCCAGCGCGTCCTCCTGCTCCAGCCGGGAGGCGAGCGCGGCGGCGTTCTTGTCCATCGTGCGCACGAGCGAGGCGTAGCCCTGCTTCCCGAAGCGGACGAAGTTGTAGTACTGCGCGAGGATGAACGAGGAGCTGCCGGAGAAGTTCAGCGTGAAGGTCGCGTCGCGCTCGCCGAGGTAGTCCTCGTAGAAGACGAGCTCCTCGGGGAGCTGCTCCTCGTCGCGGAAGACGAGCCAGCCGACGCCGGGGTAGACGAGCCCGAACTTGTGGCCCGAGACGTTGATCGACTTGACCGAGTCGAGCCGGAAGTCCCACTCGAAGTCCGGGTGGCTGAAGGGGAAGACGAAGCCGCCGCTGGCCGCGTCGACGTGCATCGGCACGTCGAGCCCTCTGCCCTTCAGCTCTCTCAGGTGCGCGTCGAGCTGCCCGACCGCGTCGCATTCGCCGGTGAAGGTCGTGCCGACGACGGCGACGACGCCGATCGTGTTCTCGTCGATCAGCGGCGCCAGCTCCTCGACGCCGACGGTCGTCGCCCCGCGCGGCAGGTCGGCCTGGCGCGGCTCGACGTCGAAGTAGCGGCAGAACTTGTCCCACACGACG
>JAEXXR010000577.1 GCA_023405705.1 Actinomycetes bacterium | reverse complement strand
CGGGGGCGCGCGGGGGCGGGGCGGCGGGAGACACCCCCGCCCCGCCCACTGCGCCCGCCCCGTCTGCGGCCGGCCGGCCGGCCGTGGCCGGCAGGTCTAGCGGCGCTTCGGCGCGCTCAGCGTCAGCTTCACGGTCGCGCGGCGGAGCCTGCCGTCGGCACCGCGGGTCGTCAGCGTGGCGGTTACGCGCTGGCTGCGCTTGGCGACGAGGTCGCGGTAGGCGCCTCTGCTCAGCGTCACCCTGACCGCCGTCAGCCGGTTCGGCGCGATCGCGAAGCGGCTGCTGGCGAGCGTCGCTCTGCCGCGCTTCAGCGCGAGCGTGCCGCGGCACAGCCGCGCCGCGGAGACGTCGCAGCGGACCTTCACCGCGACGACGCGCCTCGCGTTCGCGCGCACCCCCGCCTTCGCGATCGCCGGCTTGCGCGGCGCCGTTCTCCTCGGCGGGTCCACGGGCGGCTCGACCGGCGGTCTCGGCGGATCGACCGGGGGTTCCACGACCGGCGGCTCCGGCTTCGCGGGCGCCAGCCGGTCGCTCGTGAAGACGTAGCTGCCCGAGGCGACCGCGTAGACCGCCGCGCCGCGCTCATGGCGCAGGAACTGCACGCCGGCGGCGTCGTCGACCCGCGCGGCGGTCGCGTCGCCGGCCGGCAGGTGGACCTCGGCGGTCGCGTTGGCAGGCACCACGACGGTCAGCCGCACGCCCTCGCCGGCGCGCTGCCAGGCGGAGGAGAGCCGGCCGTACGGCGTGTCGATCCAGGCCGAGGCGCGCTCGAGCCCGGCCGGCACGAGCGGCTGCACGAGCGCCTTCGCGTAGCCGGGTGCGAGCGAGCGCAGGCCGGCGAGGTGGGTCGTCAGCCAGTCGTCGACCGTGCCGAGGAAGGCGTGGTCGAGCGAGCGCGCGACGCCGTCCCACGTCTCCAGGAAGGAGTCGTGGCCGAGGCCGAGCATGTAGCCCCAGCTCGGGAAGGTCGTCTGCGAGGCGACCTCGTGCGCGAGGTCGCCGTAGCCGGCCTCGGTCAGCACCGGCAGCAGCAGCTTCGTGCCGGTCGTGCCGGTGTTGAGGTGGGTGCCGCGCGCGCGGACGTCCTGCACGAGGTTGTCGAGCACCCGCCCGCGCAGCGCGTCCGGGACGATCCCGTGGGCGAGCGCCATCAGGTTCGACGTCTGCCGGTAGCCGCCCTCGGCGCCGGGAGTGCGGTACAGGCCGGCGTCGGCGTCGAGGAACTCGCGGTTGAAGCGATCGGTGATCCGCGCTGCGAAGGCGTCGGCGTCGGCGGCGTCCTGCGTGCGGCCGAGCACGCGTGCGATGTCGGCGAACGTTCTCGCCATCTCGATCGTCGAGGCGGTCGCCGACAGCCGCCAGCCCTCCGGCGGCACGAAGCCGGCGATGCCGTCCGGCGGGACCCAGTCGCCGAAGGAGAACGACTCCCAGATGTCGTCGGTGAGCGCGATTCTCGCGTCGGCCGCCTTCAGCAGCCTGCGCATGCCGTCGTAGTGGCGGCGCAGCACGGAGACGTCGCCCTCGTACTGGTAGAGGTCCCAGCTGACGAGCAGGTAGGCGTTCGACCACAGCGGGTCGATCCCGATCAGCGCGTCGAAGGCCGGCACCGCCGGCACGACGACCCCGACCGCGCCGTCGGGATGCTGCGCGTCGGCGAAGTCGTCGATCCACTTCGCGTACGCCTTCGCCGTGTCGAAGTTGCGCAGCGCGGCGTCGGAGAAGAGGTGGCCGTCGGCGGTCCAGCCGGCCTTGTCGAACGCGGGCGTGTCGGTCGGGATGCCGTGGAGGTTGTTCAGCAGCGTCCGCCGCATCACCGCGTGGAAGCGGTCGTACAGCTCGCTGGAGCTGTCGAAGCCGGCGTTGCTCGCGACGTCCTGGTGGACGACGCGCGTCTGCACGGAGACCGGCGCGCCGCCGCTGACCTCGACGTAACGGAAGCCGTGGTAGGAGAAGCGCGGCTCCCACGTCTCGGTGCCGGAGCCCTTCAGCGTGTACTCGTTGACCTGCGCCAGCTGCGGCTCGCCGTGGATGCTGCCGCGGCCGGCGACGGTCCCGTCGGCGTTCAGTCTCTCGCCGTGGTGGAGCCTGATCGTCGTGCCGGCCGCCCCGCGGACGCGGATCCGCGCCCAGCCGGAGGTCATCGTCCCGAAGTCGTAGACGCGCACGCCCGCGCTCGGCGAGGTGACGGCGACCGGCTCGAGCGTGTCGATCACGCGGCTCGGCTCCTGCGCCTGCGCTCTCAGCGCCGAGCCGGGGTCGGCGAGCACCGTCGCCGCGTCCCAGCCGGAGTCGTCGAAGCCGGGCTCGCTCCAGCCGGCCTGCTCCTCGCGCGCGTCGTAGGCCTCGCCGAGGTTGACGTCGTCGCGCACGGTCGGGCTGTCGGAGACGGTCCACGAGCCGTCGGAGACGACGCGCGAGCGGCTGCCGTCGACGTGCTCGACGTCGAGCTGCAGCAGCAGCCGCTGCTCGGCGGCCCACGGCGCCTGCCACCAGGCGAAGTCGCCGGTCGTCGTGCTCTTGTCGGGGTAGGCGAGGTAGCTGCGCCCGAGCGTGACGCCGAGCGCGTTGTCGCCGCCGCGCAGCGCCTTCGTGACGTCGAAGGTCTCGTAGAGGGCGGTCTCGTCGTAGGCGGTGAAGGCCGGGTCGAGGACGTGGTCGCCGACCTTCTCGCCGTTCAGCTCGACCTCGTTGAAGCCGAGGCCGGAGATCCGCAGCCGCGCCGATCTGACCGGCGCGCCGAGCGCGAACTGCTTGCGGAACTGCGGCGCCGGCGTGATCGCGGCGAACGGCTGCGGCGCCGTCTCGCCGCGGCCGATCCAGCTGCCCTTCCAGTCGCCGCGGCGCAGCATGCCGGTCTCGAAGCGCGCCGGCGCGCTCCAGCCGCCGGCGGCGCCGTGCTCGTCCCACGTGCGCACGCGCCAGACGTACGGCGTCGCGCTCGCGAGCCCGCGGCCGGCGTAGGGGACCTCGACCGATCTGCCGGACGGGACCTTGCCGCTGTCCCAGACGTCGGCGTCGCCGGCCGCGAGCGCCTCGGCGTTCGTCGCGACCTCGATCTCATAGGCGCTCTGGGCGGCGCCGCGGTGGCCGTCGGCGAGCTGCCAGGCGAAGCGGGGCCGCTCGGCGTCGACGTCGATCGGCCGCGCGGCCTGCTCGACGG
>JAEXXR010000332.1 GCA_023405705.1 Actinomycetes bacterium | reverse complement strand
CGGCGGGCGACGCGCCGGCCGGCGGAGGGCGGCGTCGCTCAGGCCGGCGCCAGCACCAGCAGCAGGTCGCCCTGCTCCAGGCGTCTGCCGCTGGTGGCGGCGAGGCGCTCGACGGTGCCCGACAGCGGCGCGGTGATCGTCGACTCCATCTTCATCGCCTCCAGCGTCGCGACCGGGTCGCCCTCGGCGACGGCCTGCCCGGGCTCGACCAGCAGCGTGACGATGCCGGTGACCGGCGCCGGCACCTGGCCGGGCTGGGTCGGGTCGGCGCGCTCTATCTGCTCGCCGGCCGCCTCGATCGAGCGGTCGCGGACCTCGACCGGCCGCATCTGGCCGTTGACGCGCACGAGCACGGTGCGCATGCCGCGCGCGTCGGCCTCGCCGATCGCCTCCAGCTCGTAGAGCAGCGTGACGCCCGGTCTCAGCTCGATCGCCAGCTCCTCGTCCTCGCGCAGGCCGCGGAAGAACTCGGGCGTCGGGATCAGCGAGACGTCGCCGTACTGCTCGCGCGCGGCGGCGAACTCTCTCGCCGGGCCCGGGAAGAGCACCTCGGCGAGCGCGGTGCGGCGATCGGCGCCCGGCTGCTCCAGCCGCTGCGCCAGCTCGCCCTCGACCTCCAGCGGCGCCGGCGCCGGCGCGCGGCCCTCCAGCGCGCGGTCGGTGAACGGCTGCGGGAAGCCGGCGGGCGGGACGCCGAGGCCGCCGCGCAGGAAGTCGATCACCGAGTCGGGCAGGTCGAAGGAGGCCGGTCTCGCCTCCAGCTCGTCGAAGTCGATCCCGGCCGCCACCGCGAACAGCGCGAGGTCGCCGACGACCTTCGACGACGGCGTCACCTTGACGATGTGGCCCAGCAGCGCGTTCGCGCGCTCGTAGGCGACCTCGACCTCCTCGAAGCGCCCTCTCAGGCCGACCGCGTCGGCCTGCTGGCGCAGGTTGGAGATCTGCCCGCCCGGCATCTCGTGCAGGTAGACGCGGCCGGTCGGCGCCTTCAGGCCGGTCTCGAAGGCACCGTACATGCCGCGCACCGCCTCCCAGTACGGCTCCAGCGCGAGCAGCGCGTCGAGCGACAGGCCGGTCGCGCGCTCGGTGCCGTCGGTCGCGCCGACGATCGCCGCCAGCGACGGCTGCGAGGTCATGCCGGCCATCGGCGCGGCGGCGCCGTCGATCGCGTCGACGCCGGCCTCGACCGCCGCCAGGTAGGTCGCGAGCTGGCCGCCGGCGGTGTCGTGCGTGTGCAGGTGGACCGGCAGGTCGAACTCTCTGCGCAGCGCGGTCACGAGCGTGCTCGCGGCGGGCGCGCGCAGCAGCCCGGCCATGTCCTTGATCGCGAGCACGTGGACGCCCGCGTCGACGAGCTGCTCGGCGAGCTTCAGGTAGTAGTCGAGCGTGTAGAGCTGCTCGCGCGGGTTGGAGAGGTCGCCGGTGTAGCAGAGCGTCCCCTCGGCGATCGCGGGCGTCTCCAGCGTCGCCTCGATCGCCGCGCGCATCCCTTCGACGTCGTTGAGCGCGTCGAAGATGCGGAAGACGTCGATGCCGGTCTCGACCGCCTCGGCGACGAACGCCTTCACGACCTTCGTCGGGAAGCGCGAGTAGGCGAGCAGGTTCTGGCCGCGCAGCAGCATCTGCAGGCAGACGTTCGGGACCAGCTCGCGCAGCTCGGCGAGCCGCTCCCACGGGTCCTCGTGCAGGAAGCGCAGCGCGACGTCGAAGGTCGCGCCGCCCCACACCTCCATCGACAGCAGGTCGGGCAGCTCGCGCGCCAGGTGCGGTGCCACGGCGCGCATGTCGTGCGTGCGCATGCGCGTCGCGAACAGCGACTGGTGGGCGTCGCGCAGCGTCGTGTCGGTGACGGCGACGGCGGTCTGCTGGCGCAGCGCCTGCGCGAACGCCTGCGGACCCAGCTCCAGCAGCCGCTGGCGGGAGCCGGCCTGCGGGTCGCCTGCCGGCAGCGCCGGCAGCTTGCCGCGCGGGTCGCCGACCAGGCTCGCCGTCGCGCGCTCGTGGTTGACCGTCACCTCGGCGAGACGGCCGAGCAGGCGGCTGGCGCGGTCCTGGCCGGGGCCGGCGGCCGACAGGTCCGGGCGCTCGTCGACGAAGGTCGTGTGCGTTCTGCCGGCGAGGACGTCCGGGTCGTCGAGCAGCGCGAGCAGGAAGCCCTGGTTGGTCTTGACGCCGCGGACGCGCAGCTCGGCGACGGCGCGGCGGGCGCGCGAGACGGCCGACTGCAGGTCGCGGCCGCGCGCGGAGATCTTCACCAGCAGCGGGTCGAAGAACGGCGAGATCTCCGCGCCGACGAAGGCCGAGCCCTCGTCGAGCCGCACGCCCGCGCCGCCCGGCGAGCGGTAGGCGGTGATGCGGCCGGCGTCGGGACGGAAGCCGTTGGCCGGGTCCTCGGTCGTGACGCGGCACTGCAGCGCGACGCCGCGCTGTCTGATCGCCTCCTGCGACAGCCGCAGGTCGGCGAGCGTCGCGCCGCCCGCGACGCGCAGCTGCGCGCGCACGAGGTCGACGTCGGTCGTCTCCTCGGTGACGGTGTGCTCGACCTGGATCCGCGGGTTCATCTCGATGAACGCGTAGCGGCCGTTGGCCGGGTCGAGCAGGAACTCGACGGTCCCGGCGTTGACGTAGCCGACGTGGCGGGCGAACGTGACCGCGTCGGCGCAGATGCGGTCGCGCAGCTCGGCGTCGAGGTTCGGCGCCGGGGTGATCTCGATCACCTTCTGGTGGCGGCGCTGGAGCGAGCAGTCGCGCTCGTAGAGGTGGACGACCTCGCCGTCGGCGTCGGCGAGCAGCTGCACCTCGATGTGGCGCGGGCGGATCAGCGCCTGCTCGATGTAGACGGTGCCGTCGCCGAAGGCGGCCTCGGCCTCGGCGCGCGCCTCGGTCACCGCCGCCGCGAGCTTCGCCGGGTCGGTGACGAGCCGCATGCCGCGGCCGCCGCCGCCGTGGGAGGCCTTGACGAAGACGGGGAAGCCGATCTGCTCGGCGGCCGCGATCGCCTCCTCGCCGGTCTCCACCGGCTCGGAGGCCTGGAGTACCGGCACCCCGGCGGCGATGGCGGCATCACGAGCGCGCGTCTTGTTGCCGGCGAGCCCGAGCACCTCCGGCGGCGGGCCGACGAAGACGATCCCGGCGGCGGCGCAGCGCCGCGCCAGCTCCGGGTTCTCGGACATGAAGCCGTAGCCCGGATAGATCGCGTCGGCGCCGACTCTCAGCGCCAGCTCGACCGCCGTGTCCGGGTCGAGGTAGGTGCTGACCGGATGGCCCGGCGTGCCGACCTCGTACGCCTCGTCGGCCTTCAGCCGGTGGACCGAGTCGCGGTCCTCCGGCGCGTACAGCGCCACGCTGCGGATGCGCAGCTCGTTCGCGGCGCGGAACGCCCGAATCGCGATCTCGCCGCGGTTGGCGACGAGCACCTTCTTGATCATCTGCCGCCTGCTTCCAGCTCGCGGATCGTCTGTCTCCCGGTGCGCGCGTGCCACGCACCTGCAGGCCACTATGGCGAACCCCCCGCGGAAACGGAATTCCGCGTTTCGGGGGGCGAACCGCCGGGTCGGTGGCGCTTTGTCGTCGGTATGCGACGAGAACCAGCCAATGAGACCGTCGACCGCGTGATCGCCGCACTGGCCGACGAGCAGCACGGGGTGGTGGCGCGGCGGCAGCTGCTCGCGGCCGGGGTCCGCGCGAGCGCGATCGACCGCCGCGTCGGGCGCGGCATCCTCGTCGCGCTGCACCGCGGCGTGTACGCGGTCGGCCACGCCCGGCTGACGCAGGACGGCTTCTGGCTCGCGGCGGTGCTCGCAGTCGGACCGGGCGCCATGCTGAGCCACCGAAGCGCAGCCGCTCGCCACGAGCTCGGGGGCTGGTCGAACGGACGGATCGAGATCACGTCACCGCGGCGCGCCGGACCGCTTCCGGGCTTGACCATCTATGCGCGACGCCGGCTCCCGGCCGCAGACGTGACGGTCGTTGCCGCCGTCCCCGTCACCTCCGTCGCGCGCACGCTCGTCGACCTCGCCGACGTCCTCGCGCCGGCGCGGCTCTCGCATGCGCTGAGCGAAGCAGAACGGAAGCTCCTGATCGACCCGGCCGAGCTGAGCGCGGCAGCTGCGCGGCTCGCGCACCGGAGAGGACCGGGCCCGAGTCGCCTGCGCGCGGTCCTCGCGGAGCAGAAGCGGCGCGGAACGACCTTGACCCGCAGCGAGCTGGAGATCGCCTTCCGCAGCCTGGTTCGCCGTCATCAGCTGCCAGAGCCGAAGCTGAACGCCTGGATCGCAGGTGCGGAAGTCGACGCCGTCTGGCCTGACGCCCGGCTCGCGGTCGAGTGCGACGGATGGGCGTTCCACCGCGGCCGCCGAGCGTTTCAGCGCGACCGCGACAAGACCAACGCGCTGCAGTTGCGCGGTTGGCGCGTGCTGCGCTTCACCCACGCCGACGTCATCCACCGCCCCGAGCAAGTCGCCGCCGCGATCCACTCCGCCATCGTCCGATCATTGGCGCTCCGTCGTCGCATATCGACGACAGAGCGCCGATGACCGCGCTACGGGACGTGCGGGACCGCGGCGGCGGGGTCGGCGCCGGAGAAGGCGAGGCCGATGACGAAGCCGGCGGCCTCTTCGAGCTGGCGGGCGCGGGCGAGGCCGCCGGGGAGGATCGCCGGCACGCCGCCGGCGTCGCGGACGAGCTGGGCGGCGGTGGCGAGCGCCCCGTCGTCGTCGCCGCAGAGGGGGACGGTGG
>JAEXXR010000563.1 GCA_023405705.1 Actinomycetes bacterium | reverse complement strand
GCTCGGCGCCGCGAGCGAGCACCGCTCTCGCACCGCCGGCCGCCCCACCCGCAGCCGCGTCACGCCGTCCGGCTGAGCGCGATCGCCTCGCCGAGCCGCTGCAGCTTGTGCGGGTTGCGGACGGCGTAGACGCGGCTGATGCGCCCGTCCTCGACGACGAGCGCGATCGCCGTGTCGAGCCGCCCGTCGAGCTCGACCTTCAGCGCGGGCGCGCCGTTGAGCGCCATCGGCGCGACGCGGGCGCCGGGGGCGACCCGCTGGAAGCCGACCAGCATCTTCGCCGCGCGCTCGGCGCCCTCGATCGGCTTGCGCACCGCGGAGGCGAGCCCGCCGCCGTCGGCGACGACGACCACGTCGGGCGCGAGCACGTCGAGCAGCCCCTGGAGGTCGCCGTTCTCGATCGCGCCGCGGAACCGCTCGACGACCGCCTCCTGCTCGGCGCGGCTGACGTCGATCCGCGGCCGCCGTGCGGCGACGTGCGCGCGGGCGCGGTGCGCGATCTGCCGCACCGCCGCCGGTGACTTGCCGACCGCCTCGGCGATCTCGTCGAACGGCGTGTCGAAGACCTCGCGCAGCACGAAGACCGCCCGCTCGGCCGGGCCGAGCGTCTCCAGCACGGTCAGCATCGCGAACGAGACGCTCTCGGCGAGCTGGACGTCGTCGGCGACGTCGGGCGCGGTCAGCAGCGGCTCGGGCAGCCATTCGCCGACGTACTCCTCGCGCCGGCGCGACAGCGTGCGCAGCCGGTTGAGCGCCTGCCGCGTGACGGTGCGGACGAGGTAGGCGCGCGGGTCGTGGACCTCGCGGTGGTCGACGCGATCCCACCGCAGCCACGTCTCCTGGACGACGTCCTCGGCGTCGGCGGCCGAGCCGAGCAGCTCGTAGGCGACGGTGAAGAGAAGGCTGCGGTGGGTGACGAACGGGTCGCCGGACATGGGCAGGAGGCTAGGCGGCCGCGGCGCTCGGGGTCGGCTGCGCGAGCGGCTGCAGCCCGCAGCTGGCGGAGAAGCCCTGCGCCTCGATCCCGAGCGCGGCGTTGGTGCGCGAGGACATGTTCGCGAAGGCGACGATCGCGGTCAGCTCGACCAGCGCGGCGGGGCCGAGCTGCACGAGCAGCGCGTCCGCCAGCTCGTCGGTGACCGCGGAGGGGGTCCGGCTCATCGCCTCGGCGTACTCCATCACCTGCCGCTCCAGCGGGGTGAAGACGGCGGAGTCGCGCCAGCGCGGCACCTCGCGCGCCTTCGCCTCGTCGAGCCCCTCGTTGTGCGCGCGGAAGTAGTTGAAGTCGAGGCACCACGAGCAGCCGACGAGCGCCGCGACGGCCATGTGCGCGAACGAGGCGAGGTTCGGGTCGAGCTTGTCCCACTTCTGCAGCTTGCGCCCGAACCCGCTCACGTCCTTGATGACGGTCGGGTTGTGCCACATCACCTCGGCCGGCTCGGGCACGGCGCCGAGCATCCGCTTCGTCAGCAGCTTCACGAGCTTGCCGCTGACGCCGGTCAGCTCGGTCCGGGGGATCCGCGTCGTGCCGGTCATCGTCTTCCTCCTGTCGTCCGGTGGTCGTTCGACAGGGAGACACCGCCCGCGGCCGGGTTGTGACATGCCGCCCTCAGCTCTTGTCCTCCAGCCCCGCGGGGGCGAGCTTCGCGAGGCCGGCGTCGAGCCGGCGGGGACGTGCGCCGCGCAGCTCGGCGGCCTCCTTGCGCACGACCGCGGCGCGGACGAGGCGGCCGCCGAGGAAGCGGGCCGGCTCGGGCGGGAAGCGGTCGTGGGGGAGGTCGGCGAGGCCGATCTCGCTCCACTCGTCGCGGACGCCGAGCGCCAGCGACGCCAGCACCCGTCCGCCGAGCACGCTCGGCGCGACGCCGTTGCCGCTCCAGCCGACGCCGTAGAGGATCTGCTCGCGGCCGCCGAGGCGGCCGAGGATCGGCAGCGAGGAGGGCGTGCGGTCGATCGGACCGCCCCAGCCGTGGGTGACGCGCACGCCGTCGAGCATCGGGTACGTGCGGCGCAGCTCCCGTTCGACGATCGCGTCGTGGGCGGGGTTGGCGTCGTAGCCGGCGCCGATCCGGTTGCGGAACGACAGGCCCGCCGTCCCCTTGCCGAAGGCGATCCGGCCGTCGCGGGTCGTGCGGTAGTAGTTGACCATCGTCTGCGAGTCGGTGACGCTCTCGCCGCCGTCCCAGCCGATCTCCCGCAGCCGCTCCGGGATCGGCTCGGTCGCGACGATGTCGCTGGAGACGACGACGATCGCCCGCGCCAGCTCCGGCTCCTGCGCCGCCCAGCCGCCGTTGGCGAGCACGAGCTTGTCGGCGGTCAGCGTGCCGCCGCCGTCGAGCGCGATCCGCACCGGCCGCTCGCGCGTGAAGGAGCGCATCGTCGTCCCCTCGTGGATCCGCACGCCCAGCTCCAGCGCGACCCGTCGCAGCCCGCGCGCCAGCAGCGCCGGCTGGACGGTCGCGGCGCTCGGCTCCAGCACGCCGGCGAGGTGGACCGGGGAGCCGGTGCGGTCGGCGACCTCCTCGCGCGAGAGCCGCCGGAAGGGGGAGACGCCGGCCCGCTCGCAGGCGGCGAGCACGCCCTCCCAGGCGCCGACCTGCGCCGGCGTCGTCGCCGTCCACAGCATGCCGGCGGTGCGCACGTGCGCGTCGATCCCGTGGCGCTCGCAGAAGGCGGCGATCTCGCCGACGGCGGCCTCGGAGGCGCGCGCGATCTCGACCGCCCGCACGGCGCCGCAGCGCGCCGTCAGGCTGGAGAGCTTCGGCCACCACGACAGCGCCATGCCGCCGTTGCGCCCGGAGGCGCCGCCGCCGCAGACGTCCCGCTCCAGCACGACGACGTCGCAGCCGGGGTCGCGCTCGCGGATCCGGATCGCGGTCCACAGCCCGACGAAGCCGCCGCCGACGATCGCGACGTCGGCGCGCGCGGAGCCGCGCAGGGGCGGCAGCGCCGCCTCGTCGCCGAGCGCCTCGCGCAGCCACAGCGAGCGGTGGGGCCGCCCGTCGCGTCCGTCGTGCGGGACGCGCGTCGTCTCGTCGGTCGTCGCACTCATTCCACAGTCCTCCCAGCGGTTGCCTGCCGACGACTGTGCGCCTCCGGCACGACCGCGGCAACCAGACGTTCGTATGAACAGCGGTCACCGGTTCAGCTCCGCGCACGATGGCGGCCGGCTCCCGGTCGCTCGTATAACCACCGTGGGAACGACGAGAGGAGAGACCCGGAGATGTTGCGAGTCGGAATCGACGTCGGCGGCACGTTCACCGATCTGTTCGCCTGGGAAGAGGGCGCGGACGGCGGGCCGGCGATCCGTGAAGCGAAGGTGCTGACGACGCCCGCGGACCCGTCGCGCGGCGTGATGGACGCGCTCCGGGCCGCCGCGATCGACCTCGGCGAGGTCGAGACGATCATGCACGGCACGACGATCGGCACGAACGCGCTGATCGAGCACCGCTACCCCGAGCCGGCGATGATCACGACGGAGGGCTTCCGCGACGTGATCGAGATCGGCCGCCAGCGCCGGCAGCTGCTCTACGACCCCTACCAGGTCAAGCCGCAGCCGCTGATCGCGCGCAGCCACCGCTTCACCGTTCCCGGGCGGCTCGGCGCCGACGGCGCGGAGGTCGAGCCGGTCGACCGCGACGCGACGCTGCGCGTGGTCGAGCGGATCGCCGCGCTGGGGGTGAGATCGGTCGCGATCGCCTTCATCAACGGCTACCGCGACGGCCGCCACGAGCAGGAGGTCGCGGCGATCGTGCGCGAGCAGCTGCCCGACGTGCAGCTCGCGCTCTCCTCCGAGACCCGCCCGAAGATGCGCGAGCTGGGCCGCTTCACGACGACGGCGGTGCGCGCCGCGCTGCTCCCGGTCGTCGGCAGCTACCTCGAGCGGCTGGAGCAGCAGCTGACCGAGGCCGGCAGCCGCGCGCGCCTCTTCATCGTCAAGTCCAACGGCGGGATGATGTCGGTCGCCTCCGCGCGCGAGCGCCCGGAGGAGCTGATCGCCTCCGGCCCGGCCGGCGGCGTCGCGGCCGGCAGCTACCTCAGCGGGCTGATCGAGCGCCCGAACCTCGTCGTCACCGACGTCGGCGGCACCTCGTTCGAGGCGAGCCTGCTGGAGGACGGCACCGGCCTCGTCGCCGACGAGTACGAGATCGAGTGGGAGCGGCCGGTGACGACGCCGATGCTCGACATCCGCTCGATCGGCGCCGGCGGCGGCTCGATCGCCTGGATCGACGACGGCGGCTCGCTGCGCGTCGGCCCGCAGAGCGCGGGCGCCGATCCCGGACCGGCCTGTTACGGCAACGGCGGCGAGCGGCCGACCGTCACCGACGCCAACCTCGTGCTGGGCCGCATCGACCCGGAGTTGGGCGGCAAGTTCACGCTCGACCGCGCGGCGGCGGAGCGCGCGATCGCGACCGTCGCCGAGCCGCTCGGGCTGTCGGTGCTCGACTGCGCGGAGGGGATCACGCGGATCGTCTCCGAGCACATGGCGGCGGCGATCCGGATGGTCTCGACCGATCGCGGCCGCGATCCGCGCGACCACGCGATCCTCGCCTGCGGCGGCGCCGGCGGCCTGAACGCCTACGAGATCGCCCGCTCGGTCGGCTGCGCGGAGGTGATCGTGCCGCGCTTCTCCGGCGTCGCGTGCGCCTTCGGGGCGACGACGATGGACATCCGCCACGACCTGGAGACGACCTTCTACGCCGTCACCGACGAGGTCGACGTCGATGCGCTGGGCGCCGCCTTCGAGCGGCTGGAGGCGGAGGTCTCCGAGCTGCTCGCCGCCGACGGGGTGACCGGCGCCGGCCGGCGCCTGGAGCGCTCCGCGCAGATGCGCTACGTCGGCCAGTCCTACGAGGTCTCGACGCCGGTCCCGGCCGGCCGCCTCGACGCCGCCGCCGCGGCTGCGGTCGCCGACCGCTTCAACGCCGTCCACGAGCGCGAGTACGGCGTCGCCGACCCGCGCTTCCGTGTCGCCTTCGTGACGCTGCGCGTGAC
>JAEXXR010000300.1 GCA_023405705.1 Actinomycetes bacterium | reverse complement strand
GCTGAAGCCGCACGGCGTCCGCGTCGAGGTCGCCGACAGCGCCGAGCGCGCCGCCGAGCGGATCGCCGCGCTGCGCGGCGAGGCCGTCGTCGTGCTCGACACGCCGCCTGCCGCGCCCGCCGACCCGGCCGCGATCGAGGCGCTCTCCGCCGCGCTCGCGCCGATGGAGCTCGACGAGATCCAGCTGGTCGTGCCGGCGACGCTCAGTGCCGCCGTCGCGCAGGAGCTGGTCGAGCGGCTGTCGCCGCTGGGCGCGACCGGGATCACGATGACCCACGCCGACGAGACCGATCACATCGGCGCCGTCGTCGAGCTGTCGTGCGCCACCCGCCTGCCGCTCTCCTACGTCAACAGCGGCCTCGCGCTGCCCGGCGCGCTCGCGCCGGCCGACCCGGTCGCACTCGCGGAGCGCCTCCTGCCATGAGCCCGCTGCGCAAGCGCTCCTCCGGCGCGGGCAGACCGCGTCAGCCGATGCCGCTGCCGGAGGTCCGGCAGGACGTCGACCTCGCGCTGCCCGGCCGCGAGCGGTTCGCCGCGCGCGTCACGCAGGTGTCCGAGTCGGAGGTCGTGCTCGTGCTGCTGCTCGACGCGCGTGATCCGCTGCAGCTCGGCGAGGTCGCCGCGATGGCGCTCGAGTTCCCCGGACCGCGCGGCCTCGTGCGGATCGAGGGTCAGGGCCGTGTGACCGCCTACGACGTCGTCCACCTGCGCCTGGAGGGCGCGGTCGAGGTCCAGCAGCGGCGCGACTTCGTGCGCGTCAGAGCGGTCCGGCCGCTGGCGCTCGCGCCGATCGACGACGAGGGCAGAACCGGTCGCTGGATAGACGCGTACACCGTCAACGTCAGCGGCAACGGCTTCCTCGCCTCCGGCCCCGACACGCTCCTGATCGACACCGCCGTGCGCTTCCGCCTGCGCGCGAACGAGGGCGAGGCGCCGATCGAGGGCCTCGGCAGGGTCGCGCGCACGAGCGACGAGGGCCACCGCGGCGTCGCGATCGAGGAGCTCGACGGCGACGGACGCCGCCGCCTCGTCGCCTTCATCTTCGAACGCGAGCGGATCGCCCGCAGAATGACGCGCGACGGCGCGCTGTGACCTGGAGGAGCTGAACGATGGCAGCGAGCAACACGCGCGCGCGGTCGCGCCAGGCGGGCAGACGGCCCCCGGCGCAGAGCGCGTCGCGGCGCGGCAAGAAGGGCAGGGGCGGCCCGCGCGGCCCTGAGCTGCCCAGCGTCGCCAACCACCCGAGAGCCGGCGACCAGATCAGACAGGCGAAGGGGTGGGGCGGCCTGGCCGGCTTCGCGCTCGTCGCCTTCATCTCCTGGAGAGCCGAGGTCCCGTTCGAGGAGCTGCTGCTGCGCGCGCTCGCCGGCGGCATCGTCGCCTATCTCGTCGTGTGGGCCTGCGCGGTCGCCGTCTGGCGCCAGCTGGTCGTGACCGAGCTGAGAGTCGTGCGCGAGCAGCGAGCCGAGGAGGCCGCGGCCCGCCGCGCCGCCGCCCCGTCGCCGGCGGCTGACGAGCAGCCGGCCGAGGCGTAGGAGCGCGGCGAGATGGTCGACCGCATCAACCCGATCATCCCCGGCAACCCCGACATCTTCCCCGTCGAGCGGGTCGGCTTGCCGAAGATCGACCCGCAGGAGCGCGAGCAGCGCCGCCGCGAGCGCGAGCAGGAGCGCGAGGAGGAGCTGCGCGAGCAGGAGCGCGAGCGCGCCCGCAGAGCGCCGCGGCCGCCGCGCCCCGAGGGCGGCGGCTCGATCGACGTGACGGCCTGAGCGCCGCGGTCCGCCGACGAGCGTGGACGCGCCAAGCCGTCCAGCTCCCGAGAAGGGTCTAAAGGTCGGCCGGCGACGGCCGATGAAGGGGAGAGCAGAGGAGCGACATGGAGTCGCTCCGGGACGATCAAGGAGATCGGCATGTCCCTTCGCATCAACACGAACGTCGAGGCGTTCAACGCGCATCGCAACCTCGAGCACACCAGCGGCAAGCTGGCGAAGTCGATGGAGCGTCTGTCCTCCGGCTTCCGCATCAACCGCGCTGCCGACGACGCTGCCGGCCTCGCGATCTCGGAGAAGCTGCGTGGTCAGATCGGCGGCCTCGACCAGGCTCGCCGCAACACGCAGGACGGCATCTCGCTCGTCCAGACCGCCGAGGGTTCGCTGACCGAGGTCCACAGCATGCTGCAGCGCGTCCGCGAGCTGGCCGTGCAGTACGCCAACGGCACGCTCAACGCGTCGGACAGACTGGCCATCCACTCGGAGTCGGTCCAGCTCACCGACGAGATCGAGCGCATCGGCAGAACCGCGCAGTTCAACAACACGAGACTGCTCGACAGAGTCGCTGCGATCACGTTCCAGGTCGGCGCCAACGACGGCGAGACGATCTCGACCGCGACGATCTCGCTCGGCACCGCCGTCGGCACGATCTCGCTGGCGAGAGCGACCGCTCTGACGGAGATCGACAGAGCGATCGACGCCGTCTCGGCTCAGCGCGCGACGTTCGGCGCGGTCCAGAACCGCCTCGAGCACACCTACAACAACCTCGCGACGTACCAGGAGAACCTGAGCGCGTCGGAGAGCCGCATCCGTGACGTGGACATGGCGGCGGAGATGGTCAACTTCACCAAGAACCAGATCCTCCAGCAGGCCGGCACGAGCATGCTCGCGCAGGCCCAGCAGGCGCCGCAGGCCGTCCTCTCGCTCCTGCGCTAAGACAGCACCAGATCTCGCCCGCCCCTCGGGGCGGGCGTGTACAACGGTGCATCGTGGGACCGACCACAACGGCGCGCGGCCATCCGGCCGCTCGCCTTTTCTCGTTGGCGCGCAGGCATGACCGCAGAGGTCAAGAACCGCCGCCGCCTGCCGATCGAAAGGGACGATGTCCCTCGCAGCAGCCATCGCACGGATCGACGAGATCCAGAGCGCGCTCCAGCCGCGCCTCCCCGAGCCGGTCCAGCCGGCGACCAACGGCGGCGCCTCGATGCCGACCGCCGTCACGGCGGCCGCCTCCTCGGCGAACGGCTTCTCCAACATCCTCAACGGCGCGCTCACGAGCGCCGGCGTGACCGTCCCTGGAGTCATGGCGCCGAACCCGTTCGGGGCCGTCAACGGCGCCTACCCGGTCAACGGCGGCGCCGGCATGGGCAACCAGCAGATCGTCGTGCTGGCGCAGCGCGAGCTCGGCCAGGCCGAGTTCCCGCCCGGCTCCAACGACTCGCCGCGGATCGCCGAGTACCGCACCGCGACCGCCGGCAGCGGCGTCGGGCCGTGGTGCGCCTACTTCACCTCCTGGCTCGGCCAGCAGGCCGGCATGCCGCTCGGCGACAGCGGCCAGGGCTACGGCCGCGTCGACGACGTCTACGCCTGGGCCCAGCGGGTCGGCCGCGCCGTCCCCAACGGACCCGGCGCGGTGCCGCGGCCCGGCGACCTGATCGTCTGGGACGAGCACATCGGGATCGTCGAGCAGGTGCTCCCCGACGGGCGCGTGCAGACGATCGAGGGCAACTCCTCCAACCAGGTGAAGCGCAACGTGCACGAGGCCGGCTCCGCGCTCGGCTACGTGCGCATGAGCTGACCTGCGGCGGGTGGAGGTGCCGAGGGCACCGACGGCGAATCATCTCCCCGTGACGCTCCGCGACGACGACCGACCCGACGACGCGCCGGCTTTCGGCGACCTGCCCGACGGCGGGCCGGTCCACGTCCGCCGGCGCGCGCTCACGACCGTCGTCGTCGACCCGCACGCGCCGGTCCGCGAAGGGCTGCCGCTGCTGCTGCGCGGCGAGGGCGTCGACGTCGTCGCGACCGCCGCGACCGGCGACGCCGGCGAGGCGCTCGTCGGCCAGCACGCACCCGACGTCGCGCTCGTCGCGCTGGAGCTGGCCGACGTCGACGGGATCGTGCTGCTGCGCCGCCTCGTGCAGCGCGGGACCCGCACCGCGGTCGTCCTCTACACCGACCGCGAGGATCCGCAGCAGTCGGCCGTCGCCGTCCACGGCGGCGCGGCCGGCGTCATCTCCAAGCGCCGCTCGATCGCCGAGCTGGCGGACGCGCTGCGGACGGTCGCCGGCGGCGGCCTGTGGTTCAACGAGCGCGGCGACGCGCCCGCCC